>JALREE010000107.1 GCA_023256835.1 Pseudomonadales bacterium
GACGGCGATGTCGATCTGGTGCTGGCCAGCGAGTTCAGCCTGAGTGATTCCACCGGCGGCGGCCTGGTGCAGTGGTTCGAGAACCCCGGCAATCCGCGCGAGCAGCAGCAGTGGCAGGCCCATGACATCGACCGCATTCCCACCGCCCACCGCGTGCGCTGGGCCGATGTGCAGGGCGACAACCGCGAGGAGCTGATCGTGCTGCCCATCATCGGCGTGGGCGCCACCGCGCCCGAGTATGCCGGGGGCGCGCAGATGCGGGCCTATGCCGTGCCCGCCGAGCCGCGCGGGCACTGGCCCTGGGTCATCGTCGACAGCACCCTGGAGATGGCGCACGCGCTGGAAGTGGCGGACTGGAATGACGACGGCCGGGAGGATCTGCTCACCGCGAGCTTCACCGGCATCGAGCTGTTCCAGCTGGGCTTCGATGGCCTGTTCGTGAGTCGCATCCGCCTGGGCGAGGGCAAGACCGGCGTGCGTCCGGCCACGGGCAGCAGCGAGGTGGCCATGGGGCGGCTGTACGGCGAGCGCGTCCTGGCCGCGGTGGAGCCCTGGCATGGCAATGAGGTGGTGATGTACCGGCAGGTGGGGGTGGATGGCGAGCTGTGGTCGCGCGAGGTGATCGACACCCAGTTCCAGGGCGCGCACGCCTTGCGCATGGCCGATCTCAACAACGACGGCAATGACGAGATCCTGGTGGGGTACCGCTCCGCGCCCTTCGGCCTCTATGCCTTGAGGCACCTGCCCGAAACGGGGCAGTGGGCCATGACCTCACTCAACGCCAGCCGCGTGGCCGTGTCCGGCCTGCTGGTGGAGGACTTCACGGGCGATGGCCACCAGGACGTGGTGGCCATCGGCAGCAGCACAGGCAACCTGGTGCTGTTCGAGAACGAAGGCCGCTGAGCGCGCTCAGGGCGCCGGCGGCACCGGATTGCCGGCGATCCACACCGCGCTGAGCGAGCGCGTATTGTCGATGTTCTCCAGCGGATTGCGGTCGAGCACCAGCACATCGGCCCACTTGCCCGGCTCCAGCGTGCCCAGATAGTTCAGCCCCAGACACTGCGCCGCCACCTGAGTGGCCGACTGCAGCACCTGCATGGGGCTCAGCCCCGCCTCCACCATCATGCTCATCTCCAGATGCTCGAAATAGCCCTGGAAGCGCGCGGCCGGTCCGGAGTCCGTGCCCATGGCCACTTTCACGCCGGCGTCCTGCAGTGCCTTCAGATTGCGCATCGCCATGGGCAGGGCGTTGTTCTTGTAGTGCTGAGCGGACGGGTTGTCGCGCATGCGTTGCTGCCGCTCGGGTTCGCGCAGGGTGGCGAGCACGGCCGGGTCGGCCTCGCGCAGGAAGAACGGGTCGCTGAAGAACTCAGGCTCGCTCTCGTAGACGAAGGTCGACAGCTCGCGGGTCAGCGTGGGGATGTAGCAGACATCCGCGGCCTTCATGGCGTCGATGAACGCGGCGTCCACCGGTTCGTCGCGCACGCTGTGGGCAATCAGGTCGGCGCCGGCGGCCAGCGTGGCCTTGGTGTCGGCCAGCGTGTAGGTGTGCACGGCCAGCGGCACGCCGCGACGCTCGGCTTCATCGGCAATGGCGGTGTATATCTCCGGCGCCATCTTGGCGGTGCGGCCCAGATTGTCGTCCACGCGGATCTTGATGAAATTGGCACTCTGATCCGCCACCCCGTTCACCGCCCGCACAGCCTGCGCCACGGTCTCCGGCGCCAGCACCGGCCCGGCGACCAGCAGCCGCGCATGATCGACGTAAAGCGGATTGGTGATGTTGCGGATCTCGAAGCCTTCGTACTGATCGTCGCCCAGGCTGTTCACCGTGGTCACGCCGTAGCGCGCATAAAGCGCCAGCTGGCGCAAGACATTGCCGCGATCGTAGTGGCCCGTCTCCAGCCCGAGTACATCGCCCACATGGCCGTGGGCGTTGATCAGCCCGGGGATCAGCGTCTTGCCGCTGACATCGACGCGCTGGGCCCCCTCGGGAATCGGCGTGCTGGCGGCCGGCCCCACCGCCACGATGCGGCCGTCGGTGCTCACCAGCACGGCGTTCTCGATGGCGGGTGCGCCGGTGCCGTCAATCACGCGGCCGCCCACGAAGGCGACCGTGCCGGGGGCGGCGCTGGCAGTCGCGCCAAGGCTGCCGAGCAGCAGGGCGAGCAGGGTCTTGCGGAACGGGGCGGGCATCGTCGGTCTCCTGATGTCTTGTTCTTGTCATGGGGCCTGCAAGGGTAATGCGGGCGTCGTCGGGCTGACAACCGTTTCTTCCCGGCCTGCCCTCAGAAACCCAGCGGGAAGTGGAAGCCCGCGCGCAGGCTCGTCGTCTTGCGGTTGTAGCTGATCAGCGCTTCGCCGTAGCCGTTGTAATAGGTGAGCATGAAGCGGCTGTTCACCCAGCGCGACAGCGGCAGGATCAGGTCCACCTGGTAGTTGATGGTGCTGGTCTCGTGGCCCTTGGTGGTCCTCACGTCCAGGCTGGCCCAGTTGTTCAGGTCGAAGTGCGTGATGATCTCGGCCTGGCCAAGATAGTCCTCGATGTCCTCGTTGAAGTCTCCCGGATTCAGCACATGCCAGTACTTCAGCGTCCAGCTCCAGAGTTCGCCGAAGCGCAGCTGGCGTTGCGCGTAGATCCTGTCCCAGCTGCGCGATGCAGGGCCGTCCAGGCCGTTGGACTGATGCTCGAAGCCGGCATAGTCAAACAGATGCAGACGCACGCGGTCGCTGGGCCGCTCCAGCGCCTCGGTGAAGTCCCAGAACACTTCCGGGTTGTAGTTGTGTTCCTTGAAGGGCGCGGAGGATTCGGCGATGTCCCACCAGGAACGCTGGGAATAGCCGAACTTCACCGGCGCCAGTGCCGCCAGTTCGGGCACCTGCGGGAACAGGCTGAACTTCATGCCCAGCTGGAACTGGATATCCAGGTTCTCCCCGCTGAAGGGCGGCGTGCCGTCGTCGTTGTGCAGCGAGCCGAACACGATGTAGTTGTTCTTGTAGGGCTGGAAGAAGGTGTTCTGCGGCGCCTGCTCCAGGCGTTGGGGCTGGGTGGACACCGGCACGGGGATCGTCGCCACCGAGTCGGCGATCAGGGCATCCACCGCCTCGCGAGTGGGCTCGCGTTCGGCGCAGCGCGTGCGCAGTTCGGCCACCGTGCGGGCATTGTTCTCCGGGCGCGTGACTTCCTCGCGCAGGCAGTCGTCGATGCTGGCGCTCTGGGCGTGCACGGGGCCGCTGGCCAGCAGGGCGGCGACCAGTGGCAGCGCGACAAGGGCGAGTGTGGGCACGTGAGGGCGGGGCATGAGTCTGGACATGGGCGCAGGCCTGTGGCGAATGAAGGTCTGCCGGCATTCTACGTCAGGCTGCCGCGCGGGCGGAACGGCGCAGATTCCCGCCGCTGGTCGGGTTTCGCGGTGCTTGCATTGAGGGGCCGGGGCGGACTGTGCTTAGATACCGGCCCACGCTTTCCGTGAGGTGACCCTTGCTACTCTTCAGCGCCCAGCTGCTCGCCATCTTCTCCATCCTCCTGCTGGCACTCGGTTATCTGAAGGCCCAGCCGCAGGATGTCGGCGCCCGGCTGTTCCTGGTGCTGGCGTTGGGCATCGTCTGCTATCTGATCAACGGCATGTCGCTCTCCCACGCCGACCCGGCTCTGCGTCTGAGTCCCGGCGGCTGGGGCGTGGTGCTGAACCTCGGCGCCAACAGCATTCCGGGGATGTTCACGCTCTACTGCTTCCACGTGTTCCAGGACAATCAGCGCGTGCCCCGTGCCCTCATCGCTCTGCTGGCCGTGCAGTTGCTGCTGGACCACCTGAACTACCGCTCCTTCCGGCCGTCGATCTTTCTGTCCATCGAGGCCGACACCTCGCTCTCGCAGTTCCTGATCGGTCCGCTGCCCGACTTCATCCAGCTGTTCTTCGCCGTGTTCGCGGTGGTCTGGTGTGCCCGCGGCTGGAGCAATGACTTGGTGGAGACGCGGCGCTTCCTGCGCTGGGTGATCATCGTCGTGCAGGGCGGGCTGATCCTGCTGGTGGTGTTCCTGGAGAATTACCTGCTCAGCAGTGCCTCGGCGCGCTACGCCCAGGTGCACACTCTCATCACCGCGGTGATCGCCCTGGTCACCCTGGGCACGCTGGTCGCCCTGCTGCAGGTGGACTATGTCGGACTGGGCAAGGTGCTGCTCAAGGTCACGCCCTTCGTGCCGCCCGAGCCGGCGCAGGAGGCGCTGCAGGGCGATGTGCGGCGCTTTCGCAAGGTGTTCGAGCAGGAGCGGGCGTACCGCGAGCACGGCCTGACCATCGCCGGCCTCGCCGCGAAACTGGAGCTGCCGGAATACCGCCTGCGTGCGCTTATCAACAAGCACCTGGGCTACCGCAACTTCAACGCCCTGCTGCACGAATACCGCATCCGCGATGCCAGCCAGATGCTGGCCGACCCGGCCCAGCGCCACCTGCCCGTGCTCACCATCGCTCTCACGGTGGGCTATCAGTCCATCACCCCGTTCAACAACGCCTTCCGCCAGGCCAAGCAGCAGACGCCGACAGAGTTTCGTCGCAGGGCTTTGCAGGAGCAGTGATCAGGCGCTGCGGCGCAAACACTGCACCAAGCTTTCCGCCAGCAGCCGCGTTGCCGGCCCCACCGTCTCCCGATTGCTCAGCATCAGGTGCAGCATGATCAGGCGCTCGCCGCCATCGGCCAGCGGCAGCTGACGCAGGGTGCCGGTGCGCAGATCCTCAGCCACCCAGTCTTCCGGCAGGAAGGCGAAGGCCAGGCCGGCGCGCAGGATCTTCAAGCTGCTGGCGAAATGGCTCACCGTCCAGCGCTGTTCCGAGCCCAGCCAGCCGGCGTTCTGTTCGCGCCGAGCGCCCGAGTCGCGCAGCACGATCTGCCGCGCCGCCTTCAGGTCCCATTCCGTAATGCCGTCCGGGTCGCCCAGCGCGGCCGTCTCGCGGCACTCCACCTTCTCGCGCTGGGTGAACAGCGGGTGTGAGGGGTGAGCCACGGGAATCATGCGGATCTGCTTCACCGGCGTGCCTGTGTGGCCCACGGGCACCTGACTGCCAATGACGATCTCCGCCTTCTTCTCCAGCAGGGCTTCCTCGGTGCCCGACAGCGAGGTCTCCAGGATGCGCACGCGGGTGAAGGGGTAGTGGGTAGAGAGGCTGTCCAGCGCCGGCAGGATCAGCCGCACGTCCAGCAGCAGGTCGACGGCGATGCGCACCTCGGCTTCCAGACCCTGGGCGCTGATGCGGGCGTAGTCCTCGGTGACCTCGGCATGGCGCAACAGTTCGGTGGCGCGGCGGTAGAGCACCTTCCCCTCTTCGGTCAGCACCGCACGCCGCCCCGCCAGCGTCAGCACCGGGCGTGGCAGCTGTTCCTGCAGTCGGGCGATGGCGTAGCTGACACTGGACTGGCTCTTGTTGAGCGCCTCGGCGGCCAGAGCGAAGGAGCCGGCGTCGACGACGGCCTTGAAGGCGGCCCATTGGTCGAGGGAGATGCGGGGCGTGGGCATGGGTGTGGTCTCGTGATCGAAATTGTCGATTGGTTGGCGTTGAATATTGCATCAATCGATCAGCTTTTCCCACCTAGGATGAGCGCATCTTCACTGACAGCGTCCGCTGCGACGCAAGGACTCGATCATGCGCAAGCTGCTTCACCTCACCTCCTCCCTCTTCGATGCCCACGGCAAGCAGGGCGTCTCCACCCAGCTGAGCCACGAGCTGATCGCCGGTCTCACGGCCGCCGACGCCAGCCTGCAGGTGCAGGCGCGGGACTTCGCGCAGACGCCGATTCCCTACCTCGACAATGCCTGGCTGGGCGCGCTGTTCACGCCGGCGGAGGAACGCAGCGAGGAGCAGGCGCAGAAGGTGGCGTTCTCCGACGCCTTGATTGCCGAGCTGAAGGCCGCGGATGTGCTGGTGCTGGGCGTGCCGACCTACAACTTCTCGGTCCCGGCCATGCTGCGCTCCTGGGCCGATCATGTGGCCCGCGCGGGGGTGACCTTCAAGTACACCGACAAGGGGGCGGTAGGACTGGCGGGCACGAAGAAGGTCTATGGGGTGATCGCCTCGGGCGGCATCCACGAGGAAGGCGGCAGCGACCATGTGCGCCCCTGGCTGCGCACGTTCCTGGGCTTCATCGGCCTGACGGACGTGGAATTCGTCGTTGCAGGCGGCCTGAACATGGGCGAAAGTGCCCGGGCCGAGGGCCTGCAGAAGGCCCGCAACCAGATCGCCGCCCTGCTGGCGGCAGCCAAGGAGTGAGTCATGAGTGCACGACGTGTGGAAGAGATGCTGGTGGCACGCCCCACCTCCGATGGAGACGGCGTGCGCCTGATGCGGGTGTTCGGCGGGCAGGACCTGTCGCGCTTCGACCCCTTCCTGATGCTGGATGAATTCGGCAGCCAATCCGCCAGTGACTACATCGGCGGTTTCCCCTCGCACCCTCATCGCGGCTTCGAGACGGTCACCTACATGCTCGACGGCCACATGCAGCACCGTGACCACATGGGCAATGTGGGCGAGCTGCGCAATGGCGACGTGCAGTGGATGACGGCCGGTTCCGGCGTGATTCACTCGGAGATGCCGCAGCAGAAGGAAGGCCGCATGCGCGGTTTCCAGCTGTGGCTGAACCTGGCGGCCAAGGACAAGATGCAGCCGGCGTCCTACCGCGACGTGCCGGCGGCGGACATCCCCGTGCTCCCCCGGCCGACCGGGCACATCAAGGCCATCGCTGGTGAAGTGCAGGGCTCGCTGGGCCCGGTGCGCGGGCACATCGCGCGCCCGATGACCGAGCCGCTGTATCTGGACATCGTGGTGGACAAGGGCGCCTACACGGAAAGCTTTGCAGTGCCCGAGGACGACACGGTGCTGGTGTATGTCTACGAGGGCAGCGCCGTGGTGGGCGGCACCCGGGTCGAGAAGTCACGCATGGTGAGATTGTCGCGCCAGGGCGCCGTGGAGATCGCGGCCGAGGGGCCGGCGAAGCTGTTGCTGATCGCCGGGCGGCCGCTGCGCGAGCCCATCGTGCACTACGGTCCCTTCGTGATGAACACGCGCGAAGAGATCGAGCAGGCGCTGACGGACTATCGCAACGGCACGCTCACCCGGCGTCAGGCTCACTGACCGCCCAGTTCGGAATACACGGCGCGCAGGAAGCGCTCCGGGTTGCCGTGCACCGCATCGTAGGCCGCCGTGGGATTGGTGGCCGCGATCTGCTCATAGGTCATGCCGCTCGCCACCTGCGGGCGGACCTTGTTGACGATGTCTTCCACCATGTCGCGGAAGGCGATCACGTCGGCGCGGTCGGACACTTCGCCGTGACCCGGCACGATGATCGTGTCAGGGCCGGCGGCGGCGATGATCATGCCCAGCGCCCCGAAGGTGCCTTCCAGCGTGCCGCCGTTGTTCGTGTCGATGATCGGGTAGGCGCCGGTGCGGTAGACGTCGCCGGTGTGGATCACGTTGGAACCCCGGAACACGATCATGCTGTCCCCGTCGGTGTGCGCCGGCGGCAGCGGCACGGCACTGATCTCCTCGCCATTCAGATACACCGAGATCTCGTCATTGAAGGTCAGCACCGGCAGGGCCACGCCCGGGTACTGGGCCTGCATGCGCACGCGTACTTCGTCCCGCGCCACGATGGGAATGCCCAGGCGGCCGATGTTCTCGTTGCCGCCCACGTGGTCGCCGTGCACATGGGTGTTGATCAGAAAGCGGATGGGGCCGTCGCTGAGCGTGCGGATGGCCGCCATGATCTTCTCGGTGAGCGGGGCGAACTGATCGTCGATCATCACCACACCGTCCTCGCCGATGGACAGGCCGACATGGCCGCCGGCGCCCTGGAGGTAGTAGATGCCGTCGCGCACCTGGTGCGGAATCACTTCCACGGTGCTGTAGTCGGTCTGGGCCTGGGCGCTGCCCAGAACGGAAGTGCCTGCCAGCAGACTGAGTGCGAGCAGGGTCTTGCGGCCGGTGTGAGGCGTGTGCATGAAAGGCTCCTTGTTCTTGTTGAGGGCTTGGGTGCGGTGCCGGGCGGCGAGCGCGGCGGATTCAGGGCCGAGTATATGCCAGACGCCAGAGGCGACGTCACCCCCGCGATGCGGCTCTGATTAAGGAATAAGCATATCGCCATATATTCTTTTTTAGAATAAAAAGGCCTGCCTATAATCCGGCCCACTTTGGTTTCTGGCAGGTGTGCAGTATGGATTGGCAGGGCTGGTTGTCGTTGGCGCTCACCTTGGGTGCGGTGCTGTTGCTGGTGTTCACGCGGTTCGTTCCGCATTTCGTCTTGATGGCGGCGCTGACCATTCTCAGTGCCACGGGGGTGCTTACTGCGGCCGAGGCGCTGAGCGGCTTCGCCAATGCGGGGCTGATCACGGTGGCGGCAATGTTCGTCGTGGCCTCGGGCCTGCATGCCTCCGGCGGCATCGACCTGCTGGTGAACAAGCTGCTGGGGCGGCCCGGCACCGCGCGCGCGGCCATGGTGCGCCTGTTCCTGCCTGTGCTGCCGTTGAGCGCCTTCCTCAACAACACGCCCGTCGTGGCCACCATGATTCCCGCGATCAATGCCTGGTGCCGGCGCATCAATGTCGCGCCGTCCAAGCTCATGATTCCGTTGAGTTATGGCGCGATTCTGGGCGGCACCGTGACGCTGATCGGCACCAGCACCAACCTGGTGGTGAACGGTCAGTATCAGGCGCTGACCGGCGAGCAAGGCTTCTCGCTGTTCGCCATCACGCCGGTGGGGCTGCCCGTGGCGATCATCGGCGTGCTCTTCATGCTGGTGGCCGTGCCGAAGCTGCTGCCGGACCGCCGCGAGAGCAAGCCGTTCGACAATATGCGCGAATTCACCCTCGAGGTGGCCATCGACCCGAACGGCCCGCTGGTAGGACTCACCGTGGAGCAGGCAGGGCTGCGCAATCTGGAGCGGGTCTATCTGGTGGAGATCGACCGTCGCGACAGCATCATCACGGCCGTGCCCTCGGAGGAGATCCTGCGTGGCGGCGACCGCCTGGTGTTCGCCGGCGAAACTGAGGCCATCTCGGATCTGCTGCGCATCCACGGCATCGTGGCGTCCATCAACCCGGCCAAGGCCGCACTGTCGGAAGACCGCGCCGAGCGCCGTCTGGTGGAGGTGGTGGTGTCGCAGTCCTGCTCGTCCATCGGCGAGACCATCCGCAGCTCTCGCTTTCATGATCGCTACGGTGCCATCGTGCTGGCCGTGGCCCGCAACGGCGAGCGGGTGGCCGGCAATCTGGGCAACATCATCATCAAGCCCGGCGACACCCTGCTGCTGGAGGCGCGCCCGGTGTTCGTCAGCCGGCAGAAGTACAACAAGGACTTCCTGGTGATCAACGACCTGGACACGGTGCAGCCGCGCCACAGCAAGGCCGTGCTGTCCTGGGGCATCCTGGTGACGCTGGTGCTGGCGGCGGGGCTGGATGTGGTGAGCATGCTCAACGCCTCGTTGCTGGGCGCGGGGGCCATGCTGGTGACGGGCTGTCTGTCGGTGAGTCAGGCGGAGAAGAGTCTGGATCTGACCGTGCTGATCACCATCGCCGCGTCCTTCGCGCTGGGGGCATCATTGGAGAAGACCGGCGTGGCGGCCTTCCTGGCCGAGAACATCGTGAGCTTGAGTGGTGGCCGGCCGTGGCTGCTGTTGCTGCTGACCTACGCCGCTGTGTCGCTGATGACCGAGACCATCACCAACAACGCGGCCGCCGTGATCATGGTGCCCATCGTGCTGGCCATGACCGGCCAGGCGGGACTGGACCCGGAGCCCTTCATGCTGGCGGTGATGATGGCCGCTTCGGCGAGCTTTGCGACGCCGCTGGGCTATCAGACCAATCTGATGGTGTACGGCCCTGGCGGCTACCGCTTCAGCGATTTCGTGCGCATCGGCGTGCCGATGAACTTCGTGATCGGGGCCGCCACGGTAGGCATCCTGCTCCTGCTCTACCCCCTCAGCCAGAGCTGAGGGGATTTACTGCTGTCTCTGTGTCCTGGGCAGGCCTGGGGTTGCTCAGGACCGTGAGCCGCCTGGATGGC
>JALREE010000091.1 GCA_023256835.1 Pseudomonadales bacterium
GGCGTAGTAGGTGTCGCTGCGCGGGCCGGCCGGTCCTTCGTCCTTCGCTCCCAGCTCCATGGCTTTCTTGTAGACGCGGTCCACGGTGGCGCGGCTGTCCGCCAGCAGGGCGATCATCGTGCCATTGCCGAAAGTGGCGGGATTCTTGTCATAGGGGCGGATCACGGACAGCATCGGGCTGGTCGGGCTGTTGCCCCAGGCGATGAAACCGTCCATTTCCATCACGCGAGTGGCTTTCAGTTCCGCGAGCAACGCATCGTAGAATGCGCCGGCGCGCGCGAGGTCGTTGGTGCCGAGTGTCACATAGCCGATCATGAGGTTCTCCAGTGCAGAGTGATGAGTGGTAGTCGAGGCGGCACTCTATCACAGGCCTCGCCAATGCCGCGTGTGCGCCTTGCACGTCGGGCAGCAATTCTTGCGCGGCCTGTGCCACAATGACCCGCAACGCAATCTGAAGGTGATTCCATGTCCAATGCCATTCCCGCGACAGACTTCGACGTCGATGCCGTGCTGGCCGACCCCGCGCATCCTGTCGTGCTGTTTTCCCTGAGCTGGTGCAGTTTCTGTCGCTCCGCCAAACAGCTGCTGAGCCAGCTGCAGATCCCCTACGTCGAGCACGAACTGGACCGCGGTCGCTTTCTCGAGCCGGCTCTGCAGCAGCGAGTGCGGGCTCGGCTGGAAGCGCTGACCGGCAGCAACACCCTGCCGCAGCTGTTCATCGGCGGGGAAGCCATCGGCGGTTACACCGACACCGCCAGTGCCCTGCGCAGCGGTCGCCTGGCGACGGTGCTCACTCGCCACGGCGTGCCTTTCCACCCAGTCTGAGCCCCGGAGCCTGCCATGGACCTGCTGATCCGCTACCTGCATCTGACGGCCGTCCTGATCCTGGCGGCCACCCTGATCATCGAGAACATGGCGATGGCGCGGCAGATCAGTCAGGAGGACCTGCGCAATCTGCTCAAGGTGGATGCCGCCTATGGCATCAGTGCCGCCGTGGTGCTGGCCTGCGGGCTGGGACTTTGGTTCTGGGGAGGCAAGCCGGCGGAGTTCTACACCGGCAACCCGGTGTTCCACGCCAAGCTGACGCTGTTCGTGCTGGTGGGGCTGCTGTCCATCTACCCCACCGTGTTCCTGCTGCGCCAGCGCCGCAACACGCAGAGCGTCATCGACGTGCCGGCCAGTGTGCTGCGCGTGCTGCGCATCGAGCTGATCCTGTTGGCCTTCATTCCCGTGCTGGCCTTTCTCATGGCGCGAGGCATCGGCCTGCCGACAGGCTGACTCAGGCCAGCACGCGCTGCAGCCAGGCGGAAATGTCCCGCACTTGCTCCAGACACACCGAATGCTCCATCGGATAGCGCTGCCACTGCACCGGATGACCGAGTTCGCGCAGGGCGGTCTCGGCGCGCCTACCGAGAATTTCCGGCACCACCGGGTCGTAGCTGCCATGACACACCAGGACCGGGAGCGACGCATTGGCGACATTCTGGCTCAGCAGTTCGGCCGTGGGGAAATAACTCGACAGCGACATCGCGCCAGCCAGAGGGCGGGCGCAGGTCAGGGCTGCATGCAGGATCACGGCGCCGCCCTGGGAAAAGCCCGCCAGCACGATGCGACGACTGTCGATGCCACGGGCGACTTCGCGCTCGATCAGCGCATGCACGGCTTCCGCGGAGCGCGTCAACTGCGCCACATCCACCCGGCGATCGATGCTCATCTCGAGGATGTCGTACCAGGCCGGCATGACATAGCCGTTGTTGATGGTCACCGGCATCTTCGGCGCGTGGGGAAACACGAAGCGCACCGGCAGATCGGCCGGCAGATGCAGCTGCGGCACGATGCCGGCGAAGTCGTGGCCGTCAGCCCCCAGACCATGCAGCCAGAGGATGGCGGCCGTGGGCTCGGCCCCGGGCGGAGAGATCACTTCGACAGCGGACAGGCAGTTCATGAGGGCATCCTCTGGCTGAGCGGGGCAGGAATGGTAAACCGTCGCGCGCGGCGCTGGCTACCTGCTGAGCAACACGGTCACCTTGCTTGCCCGGGCACAAGTCTTGTTGCTACTCTCGGAGCGCTCGTTCGCGCACCCAAGGCAAAGACTCGGAGAACAATAATGATCAACCGGCTTTCCGCTCCTGCTCGATCCGCACGCAAGACGCGCGCCGTCTGCACGCTGTTGACCCTGCTCGCACTGCCCGGGCTGTCCGCATGGGCGCAGACCGATACCTACCTCGCGCCCCGCACGGCAGACGGCCACCCCAGCCTGCAGGGCATGTGGACGAACAACACCATCACGCCGCTGGAACGTCCGCCTGAATTCGCCGACCGTCCCTTCCTGAGCGAAGCCGAGCAGCAGGAAATGGAGCGGGCCGTGCAGGCGGCGATTGCCGAGGCCGATCTGCCCAGTGATCCGAACCGCCCGCCACCCACCAAGGAGCAGATCGATCTGGCAGACAGCTACAACGCTTTCTGGTTTGACGACGGCACCAAGGTTGCCATCTACAACGGCGAACGGCGCACCTCTCTGGTGGTGGACCCGGCCGATGGTCGCATACCGCCCCTGACGCCCGCGGCACAGGCTCGCCTCGAGGCGGCGGCGCAGGAGCGGGCTGCCGACCCATTCCGCGGTCCGGAATCACGCCCGCTGGCGGAACGCTGCCTGCTCTCCTTCGGCTCCAGCTCCGGCCCGCCCATGCTGCCGATTCTCTACAACAATCATTATCAGATCGTGCAGTCCCCTGGGTACGTGATGATCCTTGTGGAGATGGTGCATGACGCCCGCATCATCCGCATCGACGACGAGCCCCTGCCTGCCGCCTGGCAGCCCTGGATGGGGGACTCCATCGGTCGGTGGGAAGGCGAAACCCTGGTGGTCGAGACACGCAATTTCCACCCCCTTCAGAGCTACCGCGGCTCAGGTGTGGCGTTCCACACCGTGGAGCACTTCACCCGCGTGGGCCCGGACACGATCAACTACCGCGTGACGGTGAATGATCCGGACACCTTCACGGCCCCCTGGACCGCTGAAATTCCCATGTTGCGTACACAGGACCAGATGTTCGAATATGCCTGCCATGAAGGCAACTATGCCCTGCCCGGCATTCTGGCGGGGGCGCGTGTGGAAGAGCGGGAAGCGGGAGCCGCCAGGTAGTATGGAAGATGTCATCGAGATGCTGCGGGAGCGCAACGAGCCAGTGCCGGTCCCGCTGGAACTGCCCGACGAGGATCTGCTCGTCGAGATCGAGGAACAACTGTGCATGTCACTGCCGGACGACCTGCGGGTCTTCCTGCTGACGGTCAGTGATGTGGTCTGCGGCCGGCTCGAGCCGGTCACCGTGACCGACCCCAATTCGCACACTTACCTGCCGGAAGTCGCAGCGGTGGCCTGGAGCCTGGGCATGCCCCGACGCTACCTGCCCGTCTGCGAGGCCGACGGCGGCTACTACTGCATCAGTCAGGATGGCACGGTGCTGTTCTGGCACGAGCGCATCACCGACGAGAGCTGGGATTCCCTCTGGCTGTGGGTGCGCGAAGTGTGGCTGGCCGACTAAGCCCGCGTTCAGGGCTCCTCCTCATCCGCTGCGTCCGCCCCCTTGCCGGAGCCCCGCCGGGTCACGCTCAGCCAGTCCAGCGCAATGCCGGAAATGGCGCTGAAGCGCGTCACCCGGTAAATTACCTGAAGCACCTTCGGGCGTCTGCGCATACGCGGTTCGGCCGCGCGCGGAATGAACCACACTGACACGGCGACCCGCAGCAGGAAACTCGCCACGAACACGATGAACAGCGGGCTGCGCATGTCACTCAGGAAGGGCACGGCTTCCACGATATGCGGCGCAGCCGTGGCAATCAGACCGCCCAGCAGGGCCCCGACAAACACGGCCACCGCACTGAGGGCCGACTGCATGGCCGCGTAGACGGCGAAATCACTCTTGTGCGGGCGGATGTCGTACAGGTAATTGGCGGTGCTCAGGCTATAGCCACTCCACACGAAGCCCGACACCATTTGCACCCCGATCAGATACCAGTGATCGGGTGAAAACAGCCAGAGCAACGGCACGACGGGGATCACGATGCTGGAAAACAGCATGACCAGGCGATTGCCGAAGCGATCGCTGAAGCGCCCCCAGAAACTCAGTGTGAGGAATTGCGTGAGGATCGACGCAATGGCATTCAGGCTGTACTCGAGATAGGTGAACTGCAGGTCGCGCAGCATGTAGACGGCGAAAAAAGGGGCCGAGATGGCGACCACACCCTGCATGCCCGCCACAAAGAAGCTGTATTCCCGAAAGGTGCGATCCTTCAGCGAGGCGCGCATCTGCAGCAGACTCTGCCAGAAGCCCTTGCGCCCTGACGGATGTGGCACGGGGTCCGGGTCGTGCATCTGCGCCAGCAGGCGGGCCGAGACGACGCGCCCGGCGCCCGCCGCAGCGAACAGCAGGGCGAAGCCGAGCCACACCACTCCCACCCGCTCGCTAAGGCTCAGCAGCGCGCCGCCACTCACGAAAATGGCCAGGGAGGCCATCATGGTCAGCCGCGTGCGCGAGGCAAAGAAGGCGCCGCGCCGGCGTTGCGGCACGATGCTGCCCATCCACGCGCGCCACTGGGGCTGGATGAAGTTGATGCAGGAGAAATACAGCACACAGAGCCCGATCAACCACGGCACCGAACTGGCACTGCGGGTCAGAGCCAGCACCGCGAGAGCAAAGACCACCAGCGCCTGAAAACCCGCCGTGGCCACCACCAGCGGCTTGCGCGGCAGGTAGTTGCCGAGCCAGGCCGAGAGAATCTGAAACAGCGCGCCGAAGAGCTGAGGGATCGCCATCAGCCAGCCCATCTGCACGGCCGTGGCATTGAGGTAGATGGCGAAGGCATTGAAGAAGTTGTCGCCGGTGGCCGTCATGGTGGCCGAGGCCACCGCTTCCTTCTGTGAACAGTGCAGCGTGGGGCGCAGCCACACGCTGCGGGCGCGCGCTTCACGGGGGGCGGGCGGAGGGAGCTGTTCAGTCATGGGGAAGTCTGCACTGCTGACGGAAGACGGCTTGGAGCATCATCGAATTTGCTGGCCAATGCAATGCCGGCCACCGTCCGGGAGCGGCTTGAAAGCCGCTTCTGCAGCCCCGATATCGCAGGCAATCGCAGTAGAATCAGTCCTCGGGAGACCAGCATGTCCGATCAGATCTACGTGACCTGTCCACACTGCCACCGCAAGAACCGCATGCCGGCACAGCGGCTTTCAGAAAAAGGGACTTGCGGCGCCTGCAAGCAGGCGCTGTTCAGCGGCCATCCCGTGCCGCTGTCCCAGAGCAGCTTCGATCAGCACCTGGGCGGCGATGTGCCCCTGCTGGTGGACTTCTGGGCGCCGTGGTGCGGCCCGTGTCGCGCGTTCGCGCCCACCTTCGATGCCGCCGCCGCCAGCTTCGAGCCGCGCCTGCGCCTGGTCAAGGTCAATACCGAAGTGGAGCAGGCGCTGGCCCAGCGCTTCGGCATCCGCAGCATTCCCACCCTCATGCTGTTCCACAAGGGGCGGGAGGTCGCCCGCGTCTCTGGCGCGTTACCCCCGGCCCAGCTGCAGCAGTGGGTCCAGCAGCACCTGCCGCGCTGAATGGCGCAACTGCGCCTGTAAACCGCAAGCGTCCTGCCGCGTTCTGGAACTCGCCTGCATGACGCATTCCCCCTTGGAGTGCGTCGTCATTCACCTCTTGCGAAGGAGCTCCCATCATGTTGAAACCGATCATGCTTTCCGTTCTGGTGCTGGGACTGGCGGCCTGCCAGTCCGGTCGCGGCCCGCTTTACAGCGGCCCCATCATTGACCCGCAAGGCGTCGACATGGGCCGCTACCAGGCCGATCTCGCCGAATGCCAGGCGATTGCCGATCAGGTGCCAGTCGGCGAACGTGCAGTGGCTGGCGCAGCAGTGGGTGCAGCCGTCGGCGGGGTGGTCGGCGGCATCATGGGCAACAGCCGCACAGCGACGCGCTCAGCCGGCGTGGGAGCGGTTGGCGGCGGCCTGCAGGGCGCGAGCTCGGGCATGCGGGAACGCGATCGGGTCATCCACAACTGCCTGCGCGGGCGTGGTTACAGCGTGCTCAACTGACAATTCCGGATTCCGGGGACACGTAGTACCCTGGCCGCCGCTTCCCGCACCGTCAAACGCGCGGGAAGCGCACCAAACAACATGGACCCCGAGGTTCCGAATGATGAATGCCAGAGGCCTGGTACTGCTTTGCCTTGCCACCATCCTGACTGCGTGTGGCAACAACAACCACCTGCCCTACCCCCGTGCCACGATGTTCCCCGGCAGCGAACAGCAGAAGATCCAGTCCGCAGCGCACTGGGATGTATTGGCGCGACACGAGTCCGAGCAGATCCTGGCAGCGCTCGGCACACTCGAAGGCGACATGCCGCCGAGCCTCCATCTGGGTGACCCGGCACGCAACGCCGGGGAATTCCAGAGCGTCTGGCACAACATGCTGGTGACCGGGCTGGTGAATCAGGGCGCAGATGTCATGCTCAGTCGCGAAGATGCCCTGTTCACCGTCGAGCACGAGATCCAGGTGGTGGAACACAGCTCACGTGAAAAGCTGCCGCCGCGGCCTGGCAGCGTGACAGCCTTCCTCGCCATGGCGGCCGGCATCGATGACACACAGTACTGGGAGGACCAGGGGCTGGTCCTGATTCCCGTGGCACTGGCCGCCGATCTGTGGAACAAGTTCCAGCGCGACACCAACGCCGAAGTCACCGAGGTGATCATCACCACCCGCGTGCTCGACAGCCGCCGCATCGCCCATGCCAGCACCCGCGTGTACTACTTCAATCCGGAAGACATCGCCCATTACCGCAGTCAGGGACGCACCTTCAATGTCGTCGCTGCAGGGAGCCTCTGATCATGAACCAGCGTTTCCTGCGCGGCGGCCTGCTGTCTCTCACTCTGCTGCTGGGCGCCTGCAGCAGCGCCTATGACACGGGCTTCGACGAAATCATCCAGACCAATCGTGCGGCCGCGAACAATCTGATCCGCATGGCCGGTGACGAGATTCAACCCGGGGCCAACATCATCGCGGCCAGCTTTGCCGACATCGACGATCTGACCCGCTCCTCCTCCTTCGGGCGCGTGGCCTCGCAGCAACTGGTGTCCCAGCTGACGGCGGCAGGCTATCCAGTGAAGGAAATGCTGCTGCGCGACAGCGTCTACATCAGCGCGTCGCAGGGGGAGTTTCTGTTCTCGCGCGAGATCAGCGTGATCCTGGCATCCCACGA
Organism: Pseudomonadales bacterium; assembly: GCA_023256835.1. Lineage (GTDB taxonomy): Bacteria > Pseudomonadota > Gammaproteobacteria > Pseudomonadales > Pseudohongiellaceae > UBA5078. Next base: position 7,251 of record JALREE010000091.1, read on the forward strand.
TTACGCGATTCCCTACACCCGGGACATGCGCATCCTGCTGCGCGACTGGGAATAATCCCGCCATCGCGGGAGCAGCGCAGTCAGTCAGGGCTGCCGCTGCTCCAGCACTCTCACGTAGTGATGCAGGATCTCGTCATAGGTGGTCACGCCGACACTGACCTGCGCCTCCGGATCCACGTTGTGCGGATTGGCGGATGAATTGTCGTACACCGTCTCGGTCACCAGACGACTGCCCGCCGGCAAGGCCACGCGCTCCCGCAGCGGATAATTCATCTGCCAGTTGAAGTTGTAATTCGCCACATTGATCAACGGCAGCAGGCTGCCATCTGGCAGTTCCGCGTTGATGCGCATGCTCTTACCGCGCGTGTGGGTCTGCGGCGCAAAACTCTCCACGAACACATCCTGCGCGAAGGCGGGCGCGGTGGCCGTCTCGACCTGGTTGTCGACCCCGGGCGAGATCGTGAAATCCTCGTTCAGTGTGATCACATTGCGCACCTGGTACTGCGGCGGCGTATCGCGGAAATAAAAACCGATGCGTGTGCGGTCCAGGCGCTCGCGCCCTCCGGTGACATAGCGCAGCTTGAAGGACAGGTCGCGATCGGCGCGCAGCAGGTAGCCGGAATCCTCTGCAAAGACTTCCTGCGGGCGACCTGGCACGTACAGGCTGATGAAATCAGCGTTGTCCGGGTCGATCAGATCTGGGGGGTTGCGGTCGCTGATGGCCGGGTCCACGGCGTGTACCAGCAGGCTGTGCAGCACGGACGGTTCTCCCACATCGTAGGCGACGGCCTGCACCCAGCGATCCTCGGTCAGCGCCAGGTCGGCCCGTTTGATCAGGAAGTCCACCATGCCGGTGGCCGGCACGGCCTCTTCCGGCACCTCGATCACCAGGTCCGGCTCGCCCAGCGCCCACTCCGGGGCTGGTGGAGCGGGCGTCGTCAGCGGATCCGCTTCACCCTCGCGCCGCGCCCCACTGTCGATCCAGTGCACCAGCGTCATCAGTTCGTCATCGGTGATGGTGTGGATGTCCCCCCACTCGCCCACTTGGGTGTCGATCTGTCCGGGCGGCATGCGCCGCGTGATAAGCACCTCGCGGATCATCGGGCTCCAACCCTGCATCATGCGATGACTCACCATGGCCCAGGGGGCCAGACCGTCTTCGACATGGCACACGGTACAGCGGCGCTGCACAATGGGCACGATCTCGTCCTGATAGGAGATCTGCCGCTCACCGAAACGCTCGACATGCTCGTAGCGCAGCTCGGTGCCTGCCACTTCGGGCAGACTGTCGCCCGCTTCGGCCTCGACCTTGGCCAGCAGCGCCTTGAGCGCGCTCTCGAGATAGGGCACGGGCAGTTGTGGATCGGCACCGGGAACGGCGACACGGCTGTCCAGCGGACCACGATAGACGATGGCGAACGAGGACGGGTCGAGAAGATAGGCTTCGGCGGTGGTCTTGACCCCCAGGGAACGCGCCACCAGCTGAGCCGTGTCGAGCAGCATGGGCATGTCCAGACCCTGCTGCTGCAGCGCGGCCGCCGCGGCTTCGCGACTGACCGTCCGGGTCGACTCCAGCAGGAAGAACTCGACTCCCTGCTCGGCGTAACGCTGCTGCAGATCCTGCAGCAAGGGAAGGCCGGCGGCGGACACGGCATCCCCCGGGCTGTAGACATAGAGCACCAGGGCCTCGGACTGGTTGTACCGACTCAGCTGATGAAACCGACCGTTCTGATCCAGCAGGGCGAAGTCAGTGCCGCGCTGAGCCAGTGCGGTGGAGGTGAACAGGACACTGCCCAGGCAGACAGCGACCAACAGGCGTGAAGCAAGAAGAATGCGAGTCATCATAGGGTGTAAGAACGTCGGCACACAGGCTCGTGTCAGTGAAAACTGGCCGCATTTAAGCACACCGCCGCGCGGGGCGGCTTCCTCGAATCGGAGGAATCACTGACGGATTCCGAAGGATTGCGGGAAAGCCGCCCAACGGTGGGCTCACACGATGAAGTTCACCAGCTTGCCGGCGACGTAGATCACCTTCTTGATGCTCACGCCTTCCAGCTTGTCTGCGACGCCTGGCACCTTGCGCGCGATCTCTTCCACCTGTGCCTGGGTCAGCGAACGCGCGACCTGCAGCTCAGCGCGGCGCTTGCCGTTGATGTGCACAGTCATGGTCAGATCATCGGACTGCAGCCAGTCCGGATCGGCCTTCGGCCAGGGATGGTAGGCCAGTGTGCCTGCATGGCCCAGACGCTTCCACAATTCCTCGGCGATATGCGGCGCGAAGGGCGAGAGCACCAGCAC
>JALREE010000191.1 GCA_023256835.1 Pseudomonadales bacterium
CGGGGCGAAGGCAGAGATGATCAGAGAAAGCGGCGCGATATTGCTGCGCCGGGTATCGCCGTCCTGCCAGACGGTGCGCATGGACATAGAGTCCTTGCCCACCGGCACACAGATCCCCAGCGCCGGGCAGAACTCCATGCCCACGGCTTTCACGGCCGCATAGAGTCTGGCGTCCTCGCCCGGGTGGCCGGCGGCCACCATCCAGTTGGCCGACAGCTTGATGTCGCCGATCTCGCCGATCGCCGCACTGGCAATATTGGTGACGGCCTCGGTGATGGCCATGCGGGCGGAGGCGGCCGCGTCGAGCAGCGCCAGCGGCGTGCGCTCGCCCATGGCCATGGCTTCGCCGGCATAGGTGTCGAAGGCGGCCGCGGTCACCGCCGCATCGGCCACTGGGACCTGCCAGGGCCCGACCATCTGGTCGCGGCTCACCAGTCCGGTGATGGAACGGTCCCCGATGGTGATCAGGAATTGCTTGCAGGCCACCGTGGGCAGGCTGAGCACGCGGGTCACGGCCTCGTCCAGCGCGATCTCGGCGGTGTCCAGCGCCACGGGGCGGCCCTGCAGCGAACGCACATCACGATGCATGCGTGGCGGCTTGCCGAACAGCACGGACATGGGCAGATCGATGGGCGTGTTGTTGAAGTGGGTGTCGATGAGCTGGATCACGTCTTCCTTCGTGGTCTCGCCGACCACGGCGAAGGGGCAGCGCTCACGGGCGCACAGGGCCTTGAACAGCGGCAGATCGCGGGCTGCCACGGCCAGCACGTAACGCTCCTGGGCCTCGTTGCACCAGATCTCCAGCGGCGACATCTGCGGCTCGGCATTGAGGATGTCGCGCAGCGAGAAACGCCCGCCGCGACCGCCGTCCTTCACCAGTTCGGGCAAGGCATTGGACAAGCCGCCCGCGCCGACATCGTGAATGAACCGGATGGGATTGCGCTCGCCCAGCTGCCAGCACTGATCGATGACTTCCTGGCAGCGCCGCTCCATCTCGGGGTTGTCGCGCTGCACCGAGGCGAAGTCCAGCTCCGCATTGCTGCTGCCGGCACTCATGGAAGATGCCGCACCGCCGCCCAGGCCGATCAGCATGGCCGGGCCGCCCAGCACGATCAGCTTCGCCCCGACGGGAATCTCGCCCTTCTCGACGTGGTCGGCGCGGATGTTGCCGATGCCGCCGGCGATCATGATGGGCTTGTGATAGCCGCGCACCTCGGGCCCGTTGCCACTGTCCACGGTTTCCTCGAAGGTTCGGAAATAGCCGCACAGATTGGGGCGGCCGAATTCATTGTTGAAGGCGGCGGCACCGATGGGCCCTTCGATCATGATGTCCAGGGCCGAGGCGATGTGCGATGGACGCCCGAAGTCCTCTTCCTCCCAGGGCTGGGGCAATGAGGGAATGCGCAGATTGGACACGCTGAACCCGCACAGACCGGCCTTGGGCTTGGCACCGCGCCCGGTGGCGCCTTCGTCGCGGATCTCGCCGCCGCTGCCGGTGGCTGCCCCTGGATGCGGGGCGATCGCCGTCGGGTGATTGTGGGTCTCCACCTTCATCAGGATGTGGATGTCTTCGCTGTGATAGCCGTACTGATGGCTGACGGGATCGGGGAAGAACCGCCCCGCCACACTGCCTGTCATCACCGCGGCATTGTCCTTGTAGGCCGACAACACATTGTCAGGAGACACGGCGTGGGTGTTGCGGATCATGCCGAACAGGGAATGCGGCTGGTCCTCGCCATCGATGGTCCAGCTGGCATTGAAGATCTTGTGGCGGCAGTGCTCGGAATTGGCCTGGGCGAACATCATCAGTTCGATGTCGTTCGGGTTGCGGTTCAGGTGATTGAAACTGTCGTAGAGATAGTCGATCTCGTCCGGGGCGAGCGCCAGCCCCATCTGCTGATTGGCCTCGACCAGCGCGCCTTTGCCGCGCCCCAGAATGTCGACGCTGCGCAGTGTGCGCGGCTCGGAACGCTCGAACAGCACCCGGGCAGCCGCGTGATCGGCCAGCACGGCCTGGGTCATGCGGTCATGCAGCAAGGCGTCCAGCACCTGCACCTCGGCGTCCGTCAGCGGCGCCGCGGTCTCGACGTGAAAGGCGATGCCGCGCTCGAGTCGGCGCACCGCCGTCAGACCGCAATTGTGCAGGATGTCGGTGGCCTTGCTCGACCAGGGAGAAATGGTGCCGGGGCGTGGCACCACCACGCGCAGCAGCGCTCCTGGCGCGGGCTCCGTGACCAGAGACTGGGCGGCCGTGCCGTAGTCCAGCAAGGCATCGAGCACCTGCTGCTGTTCGACCGCCAGGCCGTCGCAATCGGCGTAGTGCACGAAGCGCGCCTGCAAGGCACGGACGGCGGGAAGTCGAGACTGGAGGGAGGCAAGCAGTTTGGCATTCCGGAAAGCGGAAAGTGCCGACACACCGGGCAGAACTAGCATCGTGAGCAAGGGCCTTCAGCAAGAGGGGAAGCGGTTTCAGAGGCCGGCAATGATACGCGAACGGCACCCGAAAAGGCAGGCGGCGGCAGCAAATGGGGGCCCCCGGCTCAGCGCTCGGGTCGGTAGCGCCCTTCCTCGCGGCTCAGAATGACGCGTCCGCGATCATCCTCCACCCAGAAATCCACGTGCTGCAGCGAGCCGATATCACCCGGATTGCCGTCGAAGACTGGCTCGGCCTTCACCGCATACTGGCGGCCGGCTTCCACGGTCAGGCGCAGGGTGCGGCTGATGGCCTCGCGCGAGGACGCGTAGCTGACCAGCGCAGGGGCCAGACCGATGCGCGCCCCCATGTCCCAGGAGTAATAGACCTCGACTTCGCGCGTGCCGGGCGCCAGCAGCACTTGCTCGAACGCCCGGCTGTTCTCGATGACGAGGTTGTCCACGCGCTGGAAACGCACGGCGTCGACGTAGGAATTGAGGAAATCCTTGCGATAGTAGAAGTCGCCACGCACCAGGGCCAGCGCAGCGGCCGGACGTTCGGCGCCTTCATAGGCCTTGTAAGGCGGCTGGCTCGCGGAGCAGCCCAGCAGCAGGGCGAGCAGCGGCGGCAGCAGGAGCCAACGTGTCAGCGGGCGCGAAAAGCGTGCGAATAGGCCTGTCATGAGTCTTCTTGTCGGACTGTTGTCTGAAGGAGCCCGGGAACGGTACTTCGATTGCCAGGCAAACTCAAGCCTCGGAACTGCTCAAAGTTTGATCACGTCGTTGCTTGAAGAAGGCGCGCATCTCGGCACCGCACTCCTGCGCCAGCACCCCGCCGTGATACTGCATGAGGTGGTTGAAGAGGCCCTCGTCCAGCAGCCGCCGCTGGCTGACCAGGGCGCCGAAGCGCGGTTCCGGGGCACCGAACACGACGCGGGCGACGCGCGCATGGATCATGGCCCCGACGCACATGGTGCAGGGTTCGATGGTGACATAGAGCGTGCTGCCGGGCAGACGGTAGTTCTGCAGACGTTGCGCTGCGGCGCGCAAGGCCACGATCTCGGCATGCGCCGTCGGGTCATGGGACGCAATCGGCTGATTGCAGCCACTGCCCAGCAACTCGCCCTGCGCCGACACCAGCACCGCCCCCACAGGCACTTCACCCATGGCGGCCGCCTGCTGCGCCAGGGCCAGCGCCAGGCGCATCCAGTGTTCATCAGTGCTTTCCATGTTCGCCATTGCGCCCGTCAATTCATGCAGGAAACGCATTCTTGCTGTTAACGACACGAAAGCAAAGGGGCAAGGCAGAGTTCAGCGTCCGGGTGCCAGCAGAGGGAGGATACGCGCCGGATCGCCGTCATTGGGCGCCGGCTCGATGTCGAGCAGCCGCGCCATGAGGTTGTACAGATGGACAAGCTCGAACGGCTCCACTACCTGCGCCGCAAGAAACGCCGGACCATTGGCAATGAAGGAGGCGTGCATGTCGCGCTCATGCGGGCTGAAGCCGTGGTTGGCGCGCGGCCCGCCATAGGGCACTCCCCGCTTGGACACCATCCAGCCCGGCTCCGGCATCAGAATGAGATCGGGCGCCCTCTGGGGATGTCCCTGATGGAACCAGTCAGGAAACTGCGCCTGGCGAAACACACTGAGCGCCGGGTGGGCCAGCGCCAGCGCCTGGTAGAGCGTCTCGATCTGGTCTGGCGCGCCGTGCCAGGCCGCGAACACGGCATTGCCCTGCCGCTCGCCGCTCAACTGCGGGCTGTAGAGCGAGGACAGCGTGCTGACGTCCAGGTAGTCATCCAGGTAGACAATCCTCTCAGCATCGAGATTGGTCATGCCGTGATCCCCCACCACCATGACATTGAGTTGCTCGCGCAGGCCAAGCGCTTCGAGTCCCGCCAGCATTTCGCCAATGCTGGCATCCACCGCCGCCACGGCTTCGCGCTCCTGCGGGCTGTCGACACCAAACTCGTGACTGGCCGTGTCAATCGCTTCGAAGTAGACGCTGACAAAGGCGGGACGCTCAGCTTGCGGAAGGGCAAACCAGTCGAGCACTTGTCGAACACGGGCGGCATTGCTGACGCTGCCATCGAACGGATGCCAGTAACGCGGCCGCAGACCTTGGTTTTCCACGCCCGAGCCAACCCAGAACATGGTCGCCGTCGACACGCCCTGGCGCTCTGCGGTGATCCAGATCGGCTCCCCTTCAAACCAGCGCGCATCGTCCTGGTCACTCATGCGGAAGCTCTTGTCGAGCACTTCATCGTAGCTGGCGTTGTCCAGCACACCGTTGTGCTCGGGATACAGACCTGTGGCGATGGCATAGAAGTTGGGAAAGGTCTTGGACGGCATGACCGGCACCAGCCCCTGGGAGCGCACGCCGCCCGCGGCCAGCGCCCGCAACACCGGCGCCGGGTGGCGGTCGATGATGTCCCAGCGCAGGCCGTCGATGCCGATCAGGAGCAGTGGCTCGCGCGCCTGCACGCTGCCGGTGCCAAGGCAGACCAGCAGCAAGGCGACGAGCCGGAGAACGTGACGTGTCATCTCAGAACTCGAACTGCACGCCAAGGCGCACCTGCCACAGCGAGTCCGTCTCGCGCAGATCGCTGACGCTCTTCGGCGTGAAGCGCTCGTAGACATACTGCCCCTGAGCGTTCACGGACGAGGTCACGATGTCCGGCGCGAAGAACTCCGCATCGTGCTGGATACCCCACTCGTCATGCAGCAGATTCAGCACGTTGTAGACCTTCAGGTACAGACGTGCCTTGCTGTCGGCAAAGAACAGGGGCAGTTCCTGATCGATGCGCAGATCCATGCGCGAACTCCATTTGGCGTACTGGTCATTGCGCTCGACAAAGCCCTGACTCAGCCCCTTGGACGCCACGAAGGCGGCGAAGCCCGCCACATCGAAGTTGGGGCCGGCGATGACATTGCTGTCGTTCGGACCGGGCACGTAAAGCAGGTGCCGGCGATTGCTCGAATTGCTGCCTTCCAGTCCACGGCTGCTCATCACGAAGGACTGGGGCTGCCCTTTCTGGCGGAACCACTGCACTGTCGCCCGCGTCTCGTAGCCGGCGAAGAATTCGTGGCCGTAACTGACACGCGCGGTGAAGCGGTGTGGGGATTCGTAGTTGGACGTGGCGGCAGCGGGATTGTTGAGATCGTAGAGCGCCAGATTGGTGAAGTTGGACGATGCCACGGCAGAATTCATCGGGCTGACCTCGTCGGCACTGGTGTACGCATAACCGAACACCCAGTCCAGGCCGAAGTCGTAGGCCTGTCGTGCCACCAGCGACAATGAATGACTCACCGGAGTCTGGTCCGAGTTCGTGAGCATGAAATTGCTCTGTCCGCGCACATTGGTGTAGATGGGCTGGCCGGCACGGGTGAAGCGCGTGATGCTCTGGGCCACATCGACGTAATAGGCGGGGTCGATTTGCTGGGAGTAAAGATAATCCGCATCCAGGACCATGCCGGAGGGCAGATTCCAGGTGGCTCCCAGTGCCATTTTCCATTCCGAGGGCTGCTCGTAGTCGGGGTCGATCAGCACCAGGAAACTGCTGGAGGCATTGCTGGCAGTCGTCGCTGCGACGCTGTTGCGCATGGCCTGCGGCACGTCGTACCCCGGGCGCTTGTCGCCACTCAGGACATAGGTGCCGAAGAGCGAGGCATTGGCATTGTTGGCATCGCGCAGCTGCACATTGGAGAGTCCATCGTTGCTCCAGGCATTGGACAACCAGACATTCGGATTGCCACCGGAATACAGACCGAGGCCACCGCGCACGGTGACATCGTCCATGGCATCCCAGGTGAAACCCAGACGCGGCATCAGCAGGTCGAGGCCGTCCAGGCCTGTGTCGTTGCGCAGACCGCCATTGAGCGTCGAGAAGGCCTGGTTGAACTTCGGCTGATCATCGCTGGTGAACCAGTCATAGCGCAGGCCGGCAACGACTGTCAGTGCGAGGTCCGGAAACTGGAATTCATCCTGGAGGTAGAGCGAGTGCTGCAGATTCTCGAAGGAGGCGGCTGCATCGTCCGGATTGTTGGTCCCGCCCCCGCTGCCATAGAAGACGTCATCGGGAATGCCCAGTTCGAAATTGTCGATACCTGAGAGCTCGCACTGCGGATCAGCGAGTCGGCCCGCCGCAGTCAATGCCGCGCAGCGCGCTGGATTGCTGGCCGAGAGATCGGCGAAGAAATACTCGCCGCCTCTGGCGTGCTGCACGAACTGGTTGAAGATCTGCAGCGTCTCGCGCTCATAACCGCCGGTGATCACATGGTCTCCCAGCAGGTATTCGCCAGAGAGCTTGATGAAATCGGACTCGGTGTTCAGGTTATTGGCCTGACGCGAATCGTCGGCGCCCAGGAACACCGTGTTGCTGCCGATCGC
>JALREE010000298.1 GCA_023256835.1 Pseudomonadales bacterium
AGGATGCGCAGCCCGAGCTCGGCGAGGTGCTTCGCATCGACCGGCGTGGGGGCGTTCGTCAGCGGGTCGGCGCCGCTCTACCAGAAGCACATGGACGACATCATCAGTGGTGCCTTCTCCAGCGGCATGATGGAAGACTGGGCAAACGACGACATCAAGCTGCTGACCTGGCGCGCGGCCACCGCAGAGACAGCCTTCGAGAAGTCAGTCGCCGGCAGCATGCCAATCAGCGAGCAGGAGTACTACGACAATGGCATCCTGATGGTGGCCATGCTCAAGGCCGGCGTTGAACTGGCATTCGAGACCATGACAGCAAGCGGCATCATCGAAGAATCGGCCTACTACGAATCCCTGCACGAAACGCCGCTGATCGCCAACCTGATCGGTCGCAAGAAGCTCTACGAAATGAACAAGGTGATTTCAGACACAGCCGAATACGGCTGCTACTTGTTCTCCCACGCCTGCGTTCCGTTGCTGCAGGACTTCATGGCGAAGATCGATGTCGATGTGATCGGCAAGGGCCTGACGCTGAAGGACATGAGCGTGGACAACGCCGAGCTGATTGCAGTCAATCAGAGCATCCGCAATCACCCGATCGAAATTGTCGGCAAGAAGCTGCGCTCCTACATGACTGCGATGAAGAAGATCATCTGATTCCGACTTCAGAAGACTGCAAAAGAAAAAGGGCCGCGAGGCCCTTTTTCATTTCTCTCGCAAACGCTCGACAACTCAGACGCTGAGCACCTTCTCGCCGCGTGATATGCCGGACACTCCCGTGCGAGCCACTTCCAGAATGGTCGTCCCGGAAATCGCAGCGAGAAAGCCATCGAGTTTCTCGGAGGTGCCCACCAGCTGGATGCTGTAGATGGTGCTGGTCACATCGACCACCTGACCGCGGAAAATGTCGGTGGTGCGTTTGATCTCGTCACGTTGCGCACCCGTCGCCTTGACCTTGATCAGCATCAGCTCACGCTCGATGTGCGCCCCTTCGGTCAGATCCACCAGCTTCACCACATCCACCAGTTTGTTCAGGTGCTTGGTGATCTGTTCGATCTTGCGATCATCGCCCATGGTCGTGATGGTCAGGCGCGACAGTGTGTGATCCTCTGTCGGTGCCACGGTCAGCGACTCGATGTTGTAATTGCGCTGCGAAAACAGACCGACAACCCGTGACAACGCGCCAGGCTCATTCTCCAGCAACATGGAAATAATGTGTCTCATCTCAGGTTCTCTCCGTCTTGCTCAGATACATGTCCTTCATCGCACCACCCTTGATGGCCATCGGATAGACGTGCTCCATCGGGTCGACCAGGACATCGATGAAGACCAGGCGATCCTTCAGCGCAAACGCTTCCGTCATCTTCTGCTTCAGTTCGGACAGTTTGTCGATGCGCACGCCGACATGGCCGTAGGCTTCCACCAGCTTGATGAAGTCAGGCAGCGATTCCGAGTAGGTGCTGTGCGAATAGCGCCCGCCGTACTGCATGTCCTGCCACTGCTTCACCATGCCAAGCGCTTGATTGTTCAGACACACGATCTTCACCGGCAACTGGTATTGCAGGCAGGTGGCCAGTTCCTGAATGTTCATCTGGATACTGCCTTCGCCGGTCACACAGACAGAGACCGCATCCGGGAATGCCAGCTGCACGCCCATGGCTGCCGGAAAGCCGAAACCCATGGTGCCCAGACCGCCGGAGTTGATCCAGCGGCGCGGCTTGTCGAATTTGTAGTACTGGGCAGCGAACATCTGGTGCTGACCGACATCAGACGACACGTAGGCATCGCCATTGGTGATCTCATAAAGGCATTGAATGACCTGCTGCGGCTTGATGATGTCATCCGGTGCCGGCGTGACCTTGAGGCAATCGCGTTCGCGCCAGCCCTCGATCTGCTTCCACCACTGTTCAATCGCAGCGCGATCGACCTTGGTGTCAGACTGACGAATCAACTCCAGCATCTCTTCCAGGACACTCGTCACCGCGCCGACGATGGGCACGTCGGCGACCACCGTCTTGGAAATGGAGGCTGGATCGATGTCAACGTGCAGAATCTTCGCGCCGGGACAGAATTTGGCAATGGAGTTGGTCACCCTGTCGTCAAAGCGCGCACCGATGCCCAGCACCACATCGCTGAAGTGCATGGCCATGTTGGCTTCATAGGTGCCGTGCATCCCGAGCATGCCGAGGAACTGCGGATCCGTCGCAGGGAATGCTCCAAGACCCATCAGCGTGTTGGTGACGGGGTAACCCAGATGCTTCGCCAACTGCGTCAGCAAGGCGCTGCCCTCACCCTGGACGACCCCACCACCGGTGTAGATGACCGGACGCTTGGCGGCCAGGAGAATCTCCACGGCCTTCTTGATCTGACCGGTGTGCCCCTTCCCCGGAACGGCGTAGGAGCGCAGTTTCACGGACTCCGGATACTGGTACTTGAACTTGCGCGAAGGATCGGTGACATCCTTGGGGATGTCGATGACCACCGGGCCGGGACGCCCGGTCGTGGCAATGTAGAAGGCCTTCTTGACCACCATCGGGATGTCTTCCGGGTTCTGCACCATGAAGCTGTGCTTCACGATCGGACGGGAAATGCCGACCATGTCGGTTTCCTGAAAACCATCGGACCCGATCAGGGAACTGTCGACCTGACCGGAAATCACCACCAGCGGAATGGAGTCCATGAACGCCGTCGCAATGCCGGTGATGGCATTGGTGGCGCCCGGACCCGAGGTGACCAGCACCACACCGGGCTTGCCGGTGGCACGGGCATAGCCGTCTGCCGCATGTGTCGCGGCCTGTTCGTGACGCACCAGAATGTGCTCCACCTTGTCCTGCTTGAACAAGGCATCATAGATGTGCAGGACGGCGCCGCCAGGGTAACCCCAGATCAGCTCGACTCCCTCATCGTGCAAGGCACGCATGAGCATTTCACCACCGGATAGAAGTTCCACTTTTTTGACCTCTGTACTGTCTCGCCTGCCGGCCCGGCCCACCGTCCAATGGCAATGAGAATGGACCCACATGGCGAGGGTGCCGGCATGCTGATCAACTTACATTTCAGGGATATGTCAGGCGAGACACGTGCGCACACAGGGCGCTGCTTTGTGGCTTGCCTGACGCAGGGCGGCTCGTCGCGCGGTAACGCATCGGAGCCTAAGGTGGACGTGGTATGACACCTAGGATTGTCATAGCCCCCGACACTTTATGCCGGGGGCTGCTGAGACAGACCGGATGAGAGAGTGGTCTGTTCAGTCTGCAAACAAAGCGGGGCCAATTGTCCCAGCATTTGCTTGAAAGTCAAGCCAATGAAGGCTTGCGGACCGAACCTGCCACGTGGCGGATCACTTCTTGCCAAAGGTGAACACGTCGTCGCGCACATCAACGACGATGCAGTCACCCGGCTCGTAGTCCCCCTTGATGACTTGCTGCGCCAGCGCATTCTCCAACCAGTTCTGGATGGCCCGCTTGAGCGGACGAGCGCCGTAGACCGGGTCGTAGCCAAGGCGCGCAATCTTGTCCAGCACTCGCTCGCTGACTTCCAGACGCAGATCGTTGTCCTGCAGACGCTTGTTGAGCAGCGCGATCTGGATATCGGCAATCGCGCGGATCTGCGCCTGCTGCAAGGGATGAAACACCACGGTCTCGTCGATGCGGTTCACGAATTCGGGCGAGAAATGCCGCACGACCACCGAAAGCACCTCGGCCTTCACCCGCTCGTAGGCACGTTCGTCCAAGCTTGATTCGCTCATCATCTCCTGAATGCGGTCAGAGCCGAGGTTGGACGTCATCACGATGACCGTGTTGCGGAAGTCCACGGTGCGGCCGTGTCCATCGGTCAGACGGCCGTCATCCATCACCTGCAGCAGGATGTTGAAGACATCCGGGTGTGCCTTCTCCACTTCGTCCAGCAACAGGACAGAGTATGGACGCCTGCGCACGGCCTCGGTGAGGTAGCCGCCCTCTTCATAGCCGACATACCCGGGCGGTGCTCCGATCAGGCGGGCCACCGAGTGCTGCTCCATGAATTCCGACATGTCGATGCGCACCATCGCGTCTTCGGTATCGAACAGAAACTCGGCCAGAGCCTTGCACAGCTCCGTCTTGCCAACGCCGGTCGGGCCGAGGAACAGAAAGGACCCGTTCGGCCGATTCGGATCGGACAAGCCTGAGCGCGAACGGCGCACGGCGTTGGCGACCGCGTTGACGGCTTCGTGCTGGCCGATGACGCGCTTGTGCAGGGCCTCTTCCATGCTCAGCAGTTTCTGCTTGTCGCCCTGCAGCATCTTCGCGACGGGAATACCCGTCCAGCGCGACACCACCTCGGCAATCTCTTCGTCGGTGACACGGTTGCGCAGCAGGCGCATGTCCTTCATGTCCGATTGCGCCGAGGCCTCCAGGGTTTTCTCGAGATTCGGGATGATGCCGTACTGCAGTTCGGACATGCGCGCCAGGTCACCGGCACGGCGTGCCAGTTCCAGCTCGTTGCGCGCCCGTTCCAGATTGCTCTTGATGGACTGGGCACCCTGCACGGAGGCCTTCTCCGACTTCCAGATCTCCTCTAGATCGGCGTACTCAGTCTCGAGCTTGCGAATCTCCTCCGCCAGTTTCTCGAGGCGCTTGCGCGAGGCGTCGTCCTCTTCCTTCTTCAGCGCCTCACGTTCGATCTTCAGCTGAATCAGTCGGCGCTCCAGGCGATCCATGTCTTCCGGCTTGGAGTCGATCTCCATGCGGATCAGGCTGGCAGCTTCATCAATCAGATCGATGGCCTTGTCCGGCAACTGTCGGTCAGGAATGTAACGAGTCGACAGTCGCGCTGCCGCGATTATGGCAGCATCGGAGATCTGCACGCCGTGGTGCACTTCGTAGCGCTCCTTAAGACCCCGCAGGATGGCGATGGTGTCCTCTTCGGAAGGTTCGTCCACCAGCACCTTCTGGAAGCGCCGCTCCAGTGCGGCGTCCTTCTCGATGTATTTGCGGTACTCGTCCAGAGTGGTGGCGCCCACACAGTGCAGTTCGCCTCGGGCCAGCGCCGGCTTGAGCATATTGCCTGCATCCATGGCCCCTTCCGCCTTGCCGGCACCCACCATGGTATGCAGTTCGTCAATGAACAGGATCACGGAGCCTTCCTGCTTGGAGAGCTCGTTCAGCACGCCTTTCAGGCGCTCCTCGAACTCGCCGCGGAACTTGGCACCGGCGATCAGCGAGCCCATGTCCAGCGCAAGGATGCGCTTGTCCTTGAGCCCCTCCGGCACCTCACCGTTGACGATGCGCTGGGCGAGCCCCTCCAGGATGGCGGTCTTGCCCACCCCGGGCTCCCCGATCAGCACAGGATTGTTCTTGGTGCGACGCTGCAGCACCTGAATCGTGCGGCGTATCTCGCTGTCGCGGCCGATCACCGGGTCCAGTTCTCCTTTCTCGGCACGCTCGGTCAGGTCCACGCTGAAACGCGACAGCGCCTGACGGGATTCCTCGGCGCCGGCATCACTGACCTTGTCGCCACCACGCAGATTGGCGATGGCATTCTCCAGCGCCTTCTCACTGACACCATAGGAGTTGAGCAGCTTGCCCAGTTCACCCTTGTCGCTCATGGCGGCCAGGATCACGGATTCGCTGGCGATGAACTTGTCGCCCTTCTTCTGGGCATGCTTGTCCGCCAGATTGAGCAGACGCCCGAGCTCATTGGAGGGCGCCACGTCACCACCATTGCCCTGCACCTTGGGCAGGCGATAGAGGATCTGCTGCAGGCCGGCACGCAGATCGGTGATGGTGAATCCTGTCTGCGCCAGCAACTGACGCACGGAGCCGCCCTTCTGGTCCAGCAGGGCGATGACGAGGTGAACAGGTTCGATGAAATTGTTGTCGTTGCCGACGGCCAGCGATTGAGCGTCAGACAAGGCCGCCTGCAGCTTGCTGGTCAGTTGATCCATGCGCATGTGAAGTCCCCTGGGGAAAACGTGTTCCCGGATTGGCAGTCATTGGCGCAAGCGACGGTGTCGATTGCGCGTTGGAATGTCCCCTTTAATGCGGACTGGCAGGCGCAATTCAAGCAGCGAACGGGGGGATCAGTGTTGATCTGGCGCAAGGCCTACGATGCTGACGAAGCGGCCGGTGCGACCATCCCGTCGAAAGGAGTAGTAATGCGCCGCGTCGCAGTGGGTGCACAAGCCGCCACCACCGACCTCGCGCACCCCGGCTGTCTGCAGGCGGAGGCGCGCCAGGGCGTAGAGATCGGCATGACATTTGTCGGCCCTGGCCGCCGGGCGGAACGCCATGGCCTGCATGTGCTGACGCTGCGAAGCCGTGGCGCAGGCGTCCAGGAAAATGTCCCGCACTTCCAAGCCCACTTCGAAATGACACACGCCGATGGCAGGCCCCAGCCAGGTGACGACATCGTCAGGGGCATCGGCGAAGCGCGCGAGCGTCGTTTCGAGGATGCCGGCCGCCAGTCCGCGCCAGCCGGCATGGGCCACCGCAACACGGCGCCCACTGCGGGCAGCGAAGAAGACAGGAAGGCAATCCGCCGTGAGCACGGCACCGGCGAGACCGGGCTTGTCGACATAGACGGCGTCGCCGCAACGCTGGGGCGACTGCCAATCCGCATCGACCACGGTCGTGCCGTGCACCTGCTCCAGCCACTGCACACACATGCCTGCCGGAAGCTCTTGCAACAGCCGCTCGCGGTTCTGCTGCACCGCGGCTGGGTCGTCGCCCACATGCAGGGCGAGATTGAAACTGTCAAAGGGTGCGGCCGAGACCCCGCCATGGCGATTCGACACCCGTGCGATGACATTGCCGGGCACGTGCCAGTCTGGTGTATGCAGCCGGGGGCCGCTCATTGATCGGCCTGCATCACGGCGAGCAGCGCCTGCATGTCGGAGGGCAACTCCGCCTCCCAGCTCATGTATTCGCCGGTGCTCGGATGCTCGAAACCAAGCCTGCGTGCGTGGAGGGCCTGGCGCCGAAACTGCTTGATGGCATCCGCCAGCGCATTGCTGCAGCCGCGCGGAATCTGCAGGCGACCGCCGTAGAGCGGGTCACCGACCAGCGGGTAACGGATGTGACTCATGTGCACGCGGATCTGGTGGGTGCGGCCCGTTTCCAGCTTGACCAGAATATGGGTGTGCGCATGAAAGCGATTGAGCACGCGGTAATGCGTCACGGCTTCCTTGCCGTTCTCGATCACGGCGCGCTTCTGGCGATGCACGGGATGCCGGCCCAGGGGCAGGTCCACGGTGCCGCCGCCGGTCATGACGCCGATCACGATGGCCTCATACTCGCGCTCGACCTCCCGGCGCTGCAGTTGCTTGACGAGCTGTCGATGCGCCTGCAGCGTCTTGGCGACCACCATCAACCCGGTGGTGTCCTTGTCCAGTCGATGCACGATGCCCGCACGAGGAATCTCCCGCAACGCCGGGCAATGATGCAGCAGCGCATTGAGCAGGGTGCCGGTACGATTGCCGGCCGCAGGGTGCACCACCGTGTTGACGGGCTTGTTCAGCACGATCACATCGTCGTCTTCGTGGACGATGTCCAGAGCGATGGCCTCGGGCTCGTGGGTCTCCTCGGAGGCCAGTTCGGTCTCGAGCACCAGGGCATCGCCCGCATTGATCCGGTCCTTGCCGCGCAACTGCCTGCCATTGACCAGCAGGCCGCCCTCCTTGATCCACTGCTGCAGTCGCCCTCTGGAGTAGTCAGGGAACAGCGCGGCCGCAGCCTGATCAAGGCGAGCCCCGTCGAGGGCCGGGGTGACCAGGGCTTGCAGAGAAATTCGTGTCGTCATGGCGGTGGATCACTCACTGATGGCAGGCGGCGCCAGCACCGCCCGACAAAGACGGCACCACACCTTGGGTTTGCGCTGGCGGCTGTGGTTAAATACGGCCCAACCGGACGAGGCTGCAGACAGCCAAGCTCCTGTTGGAGCGGCGGGCATTATAGCCATGAAAGCCTCCGCAGATTTCACTTGTTTTCGCCTGCGGCTCGACCGCTGGGGCGCCAGAGGTCCAAGTCGCGTGAGAATCCTGATCCTGTTGAGTCTGTGCCTGAGCCTTGCGGCGTGCTCCCTGTTCGATGGCGAAGAGCGCGACGAGTTTGCCGGACTCGACACCGAGGAGCAGTTCTACACCACCGCTCTGCGCCAGCTGAATGCGCGCAACTACCGCGCCGCCATCGCCACCTACGAGGCACTGGAATCCCGCTTCCCCTTCGGCCGCTTCGCCGCGCAGGGTCAGCTGGAACTGATCTATGCCTACTACGCCAACCTGGACCTCGAGGCCGCCCGCACCGCTGCAGACCGTTTCATCCGCCTGCATCCGGACAATCAGAACATCGACTACGCCTACTACATGAAGGGCATGGCCTCGTTTGCGGAAGATGTCGGCTTCATCTCGCGCTTCCTGCCCACTGACCCGTCCAAGCGGGACCCAGGCGGCGCGCGCAATGCGTTCTCCGACTTTTCCATGCTGCTGGCGCTTTACCCCGACAGCGACTATGCCGCGGATGCCCGCGCCAGGATGATCTACCTGCGCAACATGCTCGCCTCCTACGAGGTGCATGTGGCGAACTACTACCTGGAGCGCCGGGCCTATATCGCCGCCCTGAATCGCGGGCGCTACATCGTGGAGAATTTCCAGGGCAGCCCGCTGGTGGGCGATGGCATGGCCATCATGATCGAGGCCTATCTGCGTCTCGGACTGGACGATCTGGCCGACACCTCACTGAGCCTTCTCAAGAGCAATTACCCGGAACACCCTGCCATCGACAGCAATGGGAATTTCATCGTGCGCAGCGAGGTCACCAACCCGTCGCTGCTGTACACCGTGTCCTTCGGCCTGCTGGGCGACAACGTCGACAACACCCCGCTGGCACCGACACAGCGCCCGCTGCAGCCGCCGAATCCCGAGATGGAAGCACCGGAGGAAACCCGCTCGCTGCTCAATATCCTGACCTTCGGCCTGCTGGGCTGAAGGCTCAGTAGTTCTCGGGGCAGAACTCGCGCTCGATCAGCTCGATCAGGATGTGAATGATCTTGATGTGCACTTCCTGCACACGATCGGCGAAACGACTCTGCCCCGCGCTGATATCCACGTCCGCCAATGCCCCAAGCGCCGAGCCGGCCACGCCAGTCAGGCTGATCACGCTGACGCCGTTACCCCGCGCAAACTCCGCCGCCTTGATGACATTGCGACTGCTGCCGCTGGTGCTGATCGCCAACAGGCAATCGCCCGGCCTGGCACGCGCCTCCAGGTAGCGGGAGAAGATGTATTCATAGCCGAAATCATTGGCGACGCAGCTGATGTGTCCGGCATCGCTGATGGCGGCGGCGGAGAGACCGCGCCGGTTCTGTCGATAGCGGCCCGTGAGTTCCTCGGCGAAATGCATGGCGTCGCTCATGGAGCCGCCGTTGCCGCAGCTGTAGATCGTCTGCCCCTTGTGCAGCGTCGCGATCATGACTGACGCGGCACGGGCGATTGCCTCGATGTTGCCTGCATCATTCATGAAGCGGTGCAGGTAGTCGCGGGAATCATGCAGGGTGTTGATGATGTGTTCTTTCACGGAGTCACCTTCCTCGGGGTTGCGGCAGTCAGTCGCCCAGCTCCCAGCCGGACGTGATGGGGTAGCGGCGGTCGCGGCCGAAGCCACGGCGGGTCAGACGCACGCCGATGGCACTCTGGCGCCGCTTGTATTCGTTGATGTCCACCAGGCGCAGCACGCGCCGCACCACGGGCTCGGGGAATCCGTGGGCGATGATCTCGGCGGCACTGCAGTCCTGTTCCACGTAAAGCTCCAGGATCGCATCAAGCACGTCATAAGGCGGCAGACTGTCCTGATCCACCTGCCCTGGCGCCAGCTCCGCAGAGGGCGCCCGGGCGATCACGGCGGCAGGAATGACCGGTGAACCGACCGCATCGCCTTGCCGGTTGCGCCATTCACACAGACGATAAACCATCGTCTTGGGCACATCCTTGAGCACATCGAAGCCGCCGGCCATGTCACCGTAAAGCGTGCAATAGCCCACGGCCACTTCACTCTTGTTGCCCGTGGTCAACACCAGCAGGCCCTTCTTGTTGGAGATCGCCATCAGCAGCACACCCCGGCAACGGGCCTGGATGTTCTGCTCGGTGACATCCACGGGCAAGCCAGTGAATTCCGCGCTCAGGGTGTCGACAAAACTGTTGTATGCATCCTCAATCGACAGTACCCGGTACTGCACGCCCAGCCGTGCGGCCTGGGCACTGGCTTCGTCCAGACTCAACTGCGAGGTGTAGGCAAAGGGCATCATTACTGCCAGCACCTTGTCCCTGCCAAGGGCATCGACAGCGACAGCGAGAGTGAGCGCGGAATCAATGCCGCCGGAAAGGCCGAGCACAACGCCCTTGAAGCGATTCTTGCCGACGTAGTCACGCACGCCAAGGACCAAAGCCTTGTAAAGCGCTTCCTCTGTCGTATCCAGGGTGGCCAGGTCCTGCGTTGCAGCGGCAATGACCAGGCTCTGCTCGTTGCGTCGCAGGTGCACGGGAAACAGCCCAGGCACAAAGGACGGCGCACGCACCTGCACCTCGCCTGTGGCGGCCACGGCCAAGGAACTGCCATCGAACACTAGTTCGTCCTGCCCCCCCACCAGATTGACGTAGACCATGGGCATGCGCGCACTGCAGGCGCGTTGTGCCAGCAGGGTCTCGCGCTCGCGCTGCTTGTCGCGATGGAAGGGCGAGGCATTGATGTTGATGAGCAGCTCGGCGCCCGCTGCGGCCACCTGCTGCGTGGGGGCGGTCTCCCACATGTCCTCGCAGATGGTGAAGCCTACACGCACGCCCTTGATTTCCAGCACGCAGGGGCCCGCGCCCGGTGTGAAATAGCGGCGCTCATCGAACACCTGATAATTGGGCAGGCATTGCTTGCGATACTGCGCGAGCACTGCGCGCCCCTTGATGACGGAGAGCGCATTGTAGAGTCGCCCGTCCTGATGCAGCGGGTGTCCCACAATCATGCAGATGTCCAGATCGGCATCGAGAATCCGCTGCAGGGCGCGGCGGGTGCGGATCTCCAGACTGGGACGCAGAAGCAGATCCTCAGGGGGATACGCAGTGAGTGTCAGCTCCGGAAAGGCGACGATGTCGGCGCCCAGCTCGTCGCGGGCGCGGCGCGCATGATCGAGCAGCGCGTCGGTATTGCCCTGGATATCCCCGACCAGCAGATTCAGCTGCGCCATCACGACCGTTAACTGCTCTGGCATACACATCCCATGAGTGAGTTTGCTGCATTCCTGCGGCGCCAGCGCGACGATGGCTATTGGCTGACAGGTGCGATATTGTCCGCCAAACACTTCACACTAGTAAAACGCAAATTGGCGCGCACAACCGCCCTTGAGCGGAAAACAATTAGCACGGAAAATCCTGCTCCGAATTCACAGCGACACTTGCAGACCTGGCGCATAGGGCGCAGGGTCGATCAGTGGCACGCGTCCCAGCAGTGAGTCAGCCAGCAGACGCGCCGAAGCAGGCGCCAGCACCAGGCCGTTGCGGAAGTGCCCGGCATTGATGTGCAGGTTGGACCACTGCGGCAGGGCACCAATGCGTGGAATGCCCTGCGGCGCCCCAGGTCGCAGACCGGCCCAGTGCTGCTTGACCGGCAGTTCCGCCAGGGCCGGCAGCATCGCGATTGCCGATGACCGCAGACTTTGCAGGCCCTCTTCCGTCGTTGTCTTGTCGAAATCCGCGTACTCCAGCGTGCTTCCCACCAGTATGTGCCGATCGCGCCGAGGAATCAGGTAGCGGCCGGCGTGGAGCACCATGCTGTGCAGGAGGCGCTGCGGTGCTTCGTAGAGCAGCATCTGCCCCTTCACCGGCGTCACGGGCACGCTGACCTGCGCCAGCTGGAGCAGCCGACCGGACCACGCGCCGGCCGCGATGATCACCTGCGTCGCAGGCAGCCTGCGCGGTACCCCGGCCTCTTCCAGCTGCAGGGCGCGAATGCGCCGTGCACCACTGCCGGTCACCCAGTCCACGCCCAGCACTGCAGTATGTTCCAGCAGTGTCACGCGTGGATGTCGTCGCAGACTTGCGGTCAAGGCCTGACCCAGACGCGGATTGCGGACATTGGCTATGCCCGGCATCCACAGCGCATGCTGGAATCCGGCGGCAAGACCGCTCTCGTGCCGGTACAGGGCGCCGGTCTGCCACTCGTCCATGGGCTTACTGACGCTGCGTGCCCAGTGCAAGGCCTGCTGAGCATCCTCTGCGTCGAGCAGCAACAGCCCCGTCACCTCGTGTTCCGGGTCGATGCCGGTTTCGGCATGCAGCGCTGCGCAGAGTCCCGGGTAGCTGGCCTGAGCCTGGGATGCCAGAGCAGTGACCGCTGCACTGTAGCGCCAGGGGTAGAGAGGCGAGACGATGCCGCCGCCGGCCCAGGAGGCTTCGCTGCAGCAAGTCCTGCGTTCGATGACCGTCACCGTCGCGCCTGCCAGGGCTAGTTCGCGCGCCGTCAGCAGACCGATCACTCCCCCACCCACTATCTGAAAATCACTGCTCAATCGATCACGTCTCCTGCAAGCGCAATGGCATCTTCGGCACTATGCTGAAAGCAGGCAACTCTATCACAGGGAGGTGAACGAGATGGGCCGCAACGCAGGCATGACGCTGTTGGAAATCCTGCTGACACTGGGCCTGCTGGGCATCCTGCTGGGCATCGCGCTGCCGGATCTGGACCACTGGACCGAGGCAGTGCGAGCTCGGCAGATCACCCGCAGCCTGGCGACACAGATCGCTCTCGCGCGCAGCACGGCAGCGGCGCGACAGCAGTGGGTGAGTCTGTGCCCCACTGTCGATCAACTGCGCTGTGGCGGCAGCTGGCAGCAGGGCAGCATGATGTTCAGTGATCGCAACGGGGATCGGCGGGTGAATCAGGATGACGAGGTGATCCGGCTCCACGGCCCGCTGCCAGCGGGGGAAACGCTGCAGTGGCGAGCGTTCGGCAGTCGCCCGTACCTGCAGGTCGAGCCCAGCGGGTTCATGCGCCATCAGAGCGGCAATTTCACGTGGTGCCCGGCGTCGCGGGAAGTCCGCTTCGCTCGCCAACTCGTGGTCAATGCCACCGGGCGCGTGCGGCTGTCACGTGACAGCGACGGCGACGGCATCGACGAGGACAGTGCAGGAAACCCCCTCACCTGCCCGTAACGAGACTCAGCGCCAGCAATTCTCGACGCTGTCGCCGGTGGCGCCGCGCAGGCCGGTATTGGTGATGGTGAGTGTGGTGCAGGAGTCCGAGGTCTGATTGCCCTGGGGGGTGGCTGTGGCCAGGAAGCAGTTGCCGATCGTTCCGCCACTGCAGGCAGCGACTGACACCTGGTAAAGGCCGTTCTGCGAGGTCAGCGTCGCCACGGCGGGACTGGAAAGCGGGTCGGCATTGGTGGAGTAACTGTTGTTGTCCGAATAGAAGCGCTCCTGATTGGCCGCGACCTTCAGCAGCATGCTCTGGGCCTCGGAGCGGGCACCGGCACGCACACTCTGCTGGTAGGCGGGCAGCGCGATGGAGGCCAGAACGCCGAGTATCGCTACCACGATCATCAGTTCTATCAAGGTAAAGCCGCGCTGGGCGGGGTGTCTGGCTGCTGTCACGTAAGACTCCTGCGCGGGCGGCACGGCGTGCCCGCCATTGCACGATGGGCGGACCGATGGAGGTCAGTGCTGCTGCAGCTCCATCAGCTTGTCATGGGGCCCGATCAGCTCGATACGCCAGAGGGTCCCCGACGCGTCCAGAGTGTACCTGACCACCATGCCGAGGTCGATTCGGGAGGCCGAGATCTGCCGCTCTTCGAGGAAGACCTGCGTGACCGCATCGGAGTAAGGCAGCACCTGCCCGGAAATGGTCAGGGAGCCGTTGTCCTGATTCAGGTTCTCAATGGTGCCCTGGCGAATCTCCTGCCCCGTGGCCACCAGGGCCAGGCCGTCCAGCCAGAGGAACAAGAAAGAGAGGCCCGCGCGTTTCATGATGTGCTTACTCCTGGGCAGCGCCCGCTAATCCAGTTGCCGCCAAGACTGTCTGCCAGTGGCCATCGTGCTGGTATTCAATTCGAAGACATCGACATCGCCACTGCTGCCGCTGCCGAAGGCCACGTCGCGGTCAGCATCCGACAGGATGCTCAGCGTGGGCACGATACCGACATCCGACATGCGGCCCGAGGCATTCGTGTCCACTTCGTCGAAGACTCCATCGCCATTGAGGTCGAAGGCCGGGAAGCCCAGCGCGCCGCCGTCGCGGTAGTTCACCTGCATCACGAAACTGCTGCCCCCGAAGTCGCAGGGCAATTGGGAAGGTATCAGCGTCGTGAAGATGACGCGACCATCGCGCACCACGGCATTGCTGACCTGGCGCTCGCCGAAGTTGCTCGCATTCGCCACGCCTTCCACGAGCACCGGCATGAGATTGAGCTTCCAGCCCATGTCGGAGGCGAAATCCACATCGTTGTCGGACAGTTCGCGCAGGGTGTAACTGGTGTCATCGCTGCCGTCCTCGTCGGTGTCGAACTCCTCGAGATACTGATTGTTGATGGTTTGCAGCACCAGGTCCGAGCTGTCGAACACAGTCAGTGAGGCCAGGTTCTTGTCCCAGATGCCATAGAAAGCCTGTGTCGTCTGTCCCAGCGGTTGATTGTCGGTGATCTCGAGATACTTGCCGGTGCCGAAGTACACCATGAAGCCATCCAGCCCGTCAGGGTGAAACGTGACTTGCAGCTGTGTCGTGATGGGCTGATTGGCCGTGGTGGTGAAAAGGGGGCGCGGATTGGCGCCCGACTTGTAGTCGCTGTCCCACTGTGCGGGATTGGCGTCGGTCACGTCGAACTTCCACACGTTGCCCAGCAGATCCCCGGCATATATGAGGTCGACGACCAGATCCCCGTTGTAGTCCACCAGGGTGGGCGAGGCCAGACCATTGGGCGTCGCCGCCGCCCCTGAATTAGAGTTGAGCTTGCGGATCAGCGCGCCGGTTTCAAGGTCGACCACATACAACACGGCACGCCCGGTGCTGCTGGCATTGCCGTCGGCTTCGGTGTTGTTGTAGCCATTGCCGAACACCGCCGCCCAGCGCCCGTTGGCCATCTTCGCGATCTGCGGTTTGCCATAGGTATAGCCCAGGTCCACGTCGTCGGTGTCGTCGAATTCCCACAGCACCAGATCCGCAGCATTGGCTTCATCAAACAGGTCAGGATCGGTCACATCCAGGGCATACACGGCCTGGCCGCCGCCCCCGAGGCCACCCACCAGCACACTGCGCCAGAGGCCGTCGGTGACGCTGGAAGGGTCATCCATGGTGGCGAGATAGGCATCGACGATGTTCGGACCCGAATCGACGTAGTAGCGGTGGGAGTAGTCCTGACGTGCCAGCGAGTAAAGGTTGCGGAACATCGCATGCGGCACATAGGCGATGCGCTCCGCGCCGGTCACTTCGTCAAAGACGTGCAGCATGCCGTCATTGGCCCCCACGTAGACAATCGCATCGCGATTGGCATTGGCCGTCTTGAAGGCCGCGTAGGACTTGGGCGCCACGCTCTCCGGGTAACGGAACGAGGGCGCGCCGACATAGCGCGGGTCGGAGTTGACGATATCGCCCAGTACGCTGTTGCGGACACGGAACTCGTAGCCGATGCCCTCGTTGGTGGTCTGGCCGCGCAGGTAGTCCGTGATCGCCTGTCCGTAGTTCTGATTGGCCGTGATCTGCGCCGCGATGGCCGTGGCCGCCGGATGCGGCGCATTGGTCAGCAGCCGCGTGATCTGCGCGGTGGAAAGATCAGTCAAGGCATTGGGCGACTGGTAGCTCCCCGGCCAGCGGAAGGCCACGCCCTGCCCCTCTGGCGCACCGCCTGGAATCACGTCGGCCAGTGGGTTGAAGGTGATGATCTCGCGCCCTGTGTTGTAGTTCTGGCTGTCCAGCACATCGGCGGCATTCCAGTCGGGCACCGGGTCGACACTGCCGTCCTCGTTGATGGCGAAGGCCAGCAACTGGCCGCTCCAGTCGGCGCTGTCGAAGCGCGCCTGATAGAGATAGCTGCCGGCGTTCTGCGTGCCGGAGTTGGTGGCCACCGAAGCGGACGAACCGACGCGGTCCGCGATATTGGCCAGCGCATCCTGAATGGAATCGACGACTTCCTGCGGGGACTGCGCGGCCACGAACACGCCCTTGCTGTTGTAGGCGGCGTGCCAGAGATCATCGATCTTCTGCGGATCGCCACTGAAGGGATTGCCCCAGTTGCCATTGACCGCCAGCGGGGGATTCGGCCAGCCGTCGCTGTCCGTGTCCACCAGCAGGCCGTTGACGCCGAAGGCCACGGTGAAGGTCACCATATGCTGCTTGTTGTTGTCATCCAGCAGGCTCGTCGGCACCTGATTGGGCAAGGGGCTGAGATCGAGGTTGTAGTAATAGCGCGCCACGTCGGCCAGCGTGGGCGAGTTGGAATCGCCGTCGGCATTGCCGATCGCGCCCACCGGATTGGGCCCGTCCCAGAAGCCGTCCGTGAAAAGCACGGAGAAGTTCTGCTGACAGGCCGAAATGATCGGATCCGTCATGGCCAGCACATTGTCGTAATAGCGCCCGACACGTTCCAGCCCGCGGCGAAGCGGCGTGCCCAGCGCGGGCCAGGCATAGCTGTAGAGACTGTCGAGCAGCGCATTGTTGTGAGTCGAGTACTCCACCACGGCCGCGCCCGGCATCTGCACGAACAGCGTCGCGAAATTGTTGATCACGCTCAGGCCGAAGCGAAAACCCGGCGACGCGGAGATCACTGCGGCGATGGCGCCCTTGGTGACGAGGGAGCGGCGGCGTGAGTACTGGTACCAGTTGGCGATGTTCTGCTGGGTCTCGGCCACTGTACGGCCGTACTGATCCACGCCTGCGCCGGAAATGGTGGTGGTGGCCGCCGTGGTCCCGAAGCAGGCGGCGTAGGGCGTGCCGGCCTGCGCATGCGCCAGGGTGCAATTGGTATTCAGCGCATCCATGCCGGCAGCCGTGGTCGTGGTCAATTCGCGACGACCGATTTCCGTTGCCCCCACGGCGTACTCGACGCGCGAATCCCACAGATCCACCATGCCATTGGCGCCATCGGTGGACGTGGTCGGGCCGGCCGGGCGCACGCCCGAGAAGCCGTGATCGTCAATTGCCACGTGGTACACGAAGCCTGTCAGATTGCGGGTGACGCTGTAACCGGCGGTGCCGGGCTGGGGATTGCTGCGTGCGGCGGTGAAGCTGGCATTGGGCATGCCCTGCCAGGGCACATAGGTCTGCTCCGGGTCGTAGTACATCAGGTTGAACTGCGGCGAGCGGCCGCGCCAGTCACGCACATGGGCCTCGGGCTGCAACTGGGCATTGGGATAGGTGCAGGAGCTGTAGGCGTCGTCGGACGTGTCGTAGATGTACGTGTAGGAACGTCGCCCGGTGCACGATCCGGTACTGGAAAACACTTCCCAGAGCCCGTCGTTGTTGCGTGCCACGCCACCGTTCTCCCAGTAGTTGACGTAGTACTCGTGGGGACGCGTCAGCATTTCCCAGTCCATGGACCCGGAGTCGTCCACCATGAAGAACACGTTCGGGTCCACGCTTACGCCCAGAAAGAGTGGCGCGTTGGACAGGTTCAGCGGTGCACCGTGCAGCCCCGGCGTCACAGCGATACCGAGCAGGGACAGCAGCCACCAGCCCATCACTCTGCAGATTTCACGAATGTCCATGTTCACCTCTGCACCTTATTCATAGGATTTGACGAAGGTCGACTGCAGTTGCACGACGGCGGTGTCACCGACGCCCGTGCCGCGTGCCGTCACCCGGTGGAACACCCGTACCCGGGACTCCTGCCCCGTCCCGATGGCGATGGACTGCCCGGTGCTGATTTCCGACAGCTCCTCGATGATGTAACGCGGTTCCGTCGCCACGCCCTCGACACCGGCAACAGCGATGGCGTTGTCCTCCCACCATTCGTCGTCATCGCGATCGGCATCCTGCCACCAGTGCAGGGAGTCGGTGTCGTCGGGGTCGGCGGCGTCGCGCTCCCAGACCGTGGTGCTGCCATCGGCGCTGGTCTCTGGCCAGAAGCGCTGCTCCAGCAGCCAGTTCTCGGCCGTCTGCAGGGAGGTTTCCGCCGCCTGGAAGGCTGCGTTCTGATCCTGCAGATTGCCGGCCATGCGCTCCTCGAGTACGGCGGATTCCATGCTCGATACCCCCATCATGGTGAGCACCAGCAGAAACACGAGGCAGAAAATGAGGATGGCACCGCGTTGCCTGGCGGGCAGGCAAACAGACGTGATGGCGGTGGGAGGCGGCAGGTGCGACATGCGGCTCAACTCCCCACCGCGCGATTGCGCAGTGTGATGGTGCTGGTGAAGACTCGACGCAGGCGATTGTCCTCGGGCCGAGCCCCATTGCCCGCCTCGCCGTCATAGGTCACGCCGTTGAAGACATAGGGCTGGGGAGCCGGCATCAGCCCATCCTCGATGGACTGCACCAGCACGCTTATGCGCACGCTGATGACCCGGGACCAGTCGCCGACCTGATCGGCGGTGACATAGGCATCAACCGTCTTCTTGTTGTCGTTGTCGGCATTGATGCCATACAGAATCTGCAGATTCTCGATGCCTTCGACCAGCTCCTGCGGAGTGCCTGCAGCGGCCGTCTGACTGAGTTCGCGTCTGAACAATGCCGGAGGATTGGTCGCAACGTCGCCGCGCTTGCCCACGTAGAACATGGTGCCCTGCAGCTTCACCAGTTCGCCCCCCGCCTGAGTCCCCAGGGGCTGCGAGGTGATATTGCCCGGCACGCAGCCCGACGAGAGCACGGAGTTGATGCTGGCCCCGCCCCCGATCTCCTGCACATTGCAGGCCTGCACCCAATCGGCCCGCTCGCAGTCACTGAGCAGCAGGATGTCGCCATCCTCGATGTCGACAATGCCCGAATTCACCACGGTCATGGCGCCGCCGGGCGAGATGGAATTGATGGTGGCGCCGGTGCCGGATGCATTCCAGACGCGCACGATGTCCGAGTCCGGCACCGCATTGGTGGCGTCCATCACATTGCCACCGGAGGTGACCCAGCCGCCTGCCGTCGTCACCACCACCGCGACGTCTTCGGTGCTCGGGGCGATGTCGCCGGGTCCGGTGTCCTCGGCTTCCCAGCCCTGCAGGCCGGCATTCGGCTCGAAGGAGGGCGGCGGTCCGTCGAGCGTGTTGTTGATGTCACTTTCCTCGATGCTGGCGAGACATCCCAGATAACCTGCCATGCGCAGTTCGCTGGCCAGGAAGTTGATGGCGAAGCGACCGTTCTCCTGCATCCGCGCGCGCGCTTCCTGATCCCGCTCCGTCTGGGAATTGCCCACATACACCTGCATGACCCCGGCCGCGAGACTCAGGCCCATGACCATGGCGATGAGCAGCTCGATCATGCTGAAGCCGCGCGCACCGGCGCGTCCCGGTCGCTGCCGGGAGCGTGCGCAAGGTGCAGTCGCAGGCGGTAATTTCATGGCTGGAAACTCATGGTGAACAGGTTTTCGGCGGTGCCGTCGCGGTCGGAATCCCACCAGATCTTGATGGCGAAAATATCGCCGACACCATCACAGGCGGGGGCGGCGGGCGTGCCGTCCTCGGGCGTGGAATCGGCACACAAGGTGCCTTCTCCCTCAGGCAAGGCGGCGGCCAGCGCCTGCTTCCATTCCGCCACATCATTGGCGGCCATCTGGGCAGGGGTGCACCCGGAAATGCTGGTGCAGGAAGCAGTGATGGAGCCTGCCGCGTTGTCGTAGCTGCCGTCCTCGACGCCCTGAAGATTGGCTCGCACGCGCTCGACGATGTCATTGCTCAGGATGGCCGCCTGGGTGCGCTGATAGGCGCTTTGCGTGTTGCGCAGGCTGACTGTCTGCAGGCCCACCATGCCCAGCATGCCGATGGCGAGAATCAGCAAGGACACCAGGATCTCGATCAAGGTCATTCCTCCCTGTCGTGCATGCATCATGAGCAGTCCAGCCCTTCATGAATCCTGCGGCCGCGACCGGTCAGCGCAATCTCGACAGACTGGGCATTGGCGGAGTTGCCATCCTCCGGACACAGCAGGAAGGTGGCCACGGCGGTATTGGTGGCGAAGCCCTGGGCGTCGTGCTGCTGCATGGCTTCGCTGAATTCGAGTGTGCCGCTGCGCAGTCCCTGATAGACACGCAGCACTTCGTCGCCGGCGTCCACTGAGCCGGCACCGCCGGTGGCATCCTCGTCGGCATCGACGAACACGATCCAGCCGTCGCTCCAGGCGTCGGCCGCGCAATCGCTGCCACTGCTGCTGGCACACACGCTGACCACGCCGCCCCGCTTGATCGCCTCGCTGCGGGCGAAGTTGAGACTGGCCACCAGCGCCTTGGCCTGACTGTTGGTGCTCATGCGCGACACGGTGTCCTGCAGACCAGGCAGACCGACAGCCAGAAGAATGCCGATGACGCCCACGACAATCATCAGTTCTATCACCGTAAGACCTTTGATTTCATTGATGTTCA
The DNA here is from genome assembly GCA_023256835.1 of Pseudomonadales bacterium. GTDB lineage: Bacteria > Pseudomonadota > Gammaproteobacteria > Pseudomonadales > Pseudohongiellaceae > UBA5078. The sequence goes on from JALREE010000298.1 coordinate 20,509, forward strand.
TCATGAGTTGCAAACGCCTTTGCGGCCCCGGGGAAGGCCTCGCACGATTGCAGATAAACCCTGTACCGGCAAGCACACGGCCCCCTCACGCCAGTGCACATTAACGGCGCTGCTGCAGCAAGTATGTGACGCAAGTGGAAGTTTTGCAGAACGGCCGCAGGCGCTTTGCTACACTGTGACGCCTTTCACGCTGACACAGGCCTCTGCGGACCCTCCTCACCCATGGACTATGACATCACACTGCTGGCGGTGCTGGCCCTTGTCGGGGTGCTGGCCGGTGGCATCAATACCATCGCGGGCGGCGGGTCGAACCTCACCCTGCCGCTGCTCATGCTGCTGGGACTGCCGGCAGACGTGGCCAACGGCACCAATCGCGTGGCTGTCGCGCTGCAGTGTGTCGTGGGCATCCGCGGCTTCCGCCATCATGATCGCCTGGACGAAGCGGCCATTCTGCCAATCCTGGTGCCGACACTCCTGGGCGGCGTGGTGGGCTCGCTGGCGGCGGCCGTCATTCCGGTCGCTGCGCTCAAGCCGATTCTGCTGATCACCATTCTCAGCATGTCGGTGGTCATTCTGCTCAAACCTTCGTTCATCGCACCCCCGCCGGGCACGCCAGTGGTGGATGTCCGCGACAATCGCGGAGCCTGGTGGATGCTGCTGTTCGCCGGCGCCTACAGTGGCTTTGTGCAGGCAGGCGTCGGCTTCATCCTGCTGGCGGCGCTGGCGGGGGGACTGCGCTATGACCTGGTGCGGGCCAATGCCTTGAAGATGGTGTGCTCGCTGGGCTCGACATTGATCGCACTGGGCGTGTTCATCTACTTCGACATGATCCGCTGGGTGCCGGGTCTGATTCTTGCGGCAGGCACCATGCTCGGCGCATGGATGAGCGTGCAGTTCGCCGTCCGTGCGCAGCAGAGCACGATCAAGTGGTTTCTCTTCATCATGACGCTGTGCAGTTGCCTGGCGGCACTGCTTTTCTGAGCCGGACTCGAGATCTCAGGCACGCGCGATGTCCGGTGCATTGAGCTGGAAATTGCCGAAGACCAGTTGTATGCGTGCTCCGCCGCGACTGCCAGTGCCCACGTCAATCTGCCCACCGTAGCTGCCCACGATGTCGGTCACCACGGCAAGACCGATGCCCTGCCCCTGAGCCAGCGTGTCCAGCCGCGCGCCGCGCTGAAGCACGAATTCCTGCTGCCCGGCCGGGATGCCGGGGCCATCATCTTCCACCACGAGGCTGAGTTGACGCACAGGTGACTGACTGACGCGCGCACTGATGGACAGCCACTGCCGCCCGTACTTGAAGGCGTTGTCGAGCAGGTTGCCCAGCATTTCCATCAGATCGCGCTCGTCCCCCAGAAACACGATCGCGGAGTCGATGTCACAGACGATCTCACGTGGCTGCTGCGCGTACACCTTTCCCAATGCCCGCAGTATCCGCGCGGCTGTCTCATGCACGTTGACGCGGCGGGCCAGTGCCGTGCTGCCTGTGGACTTGACCGCACGCTGCAGCTGGTAGCCGACGATCTGGTTCATGCGTTCCAGTTGTTCCTCGACGGTGCGCTGCTGTTCCGCACTGACCGTGGCCTGCGTCGAGGTGCGCGCCGCGGCGAGCGTCTGCATCACGCCGGCGATCACGGCCAGCGGTGTCTTCAGGCTGTGGGCCAGATCACCCAGCGTCTCGCGATAACGTGCCTGTTGCTTGCGTTCGGTCTTGATGAGCAGATTCAGGTTCTCGGTGACGGGTCGCAGTTCGCGCGGATAAACGCCTTCAAGCTGCTCGCTGGCGCCGGCCTCCATCCGCTTGAGATCCTGTGCCAGACGGCGCAGAGGCGAGAGTCCCCAACGCAGCAGGAGCACTTGCAGCGCGAGCAGCAGGACTGCCACGCCGCCCAGCCAGGACCACAGACTCGCGCGGAAATTGTTGACCTCCGCGAGATAGGGGACGGTGGATTCCAGCACGACGAAATCGTACTGATCCTGTCCGTTCTCCCAGACCACGCGATAGGCCGCGATGAAATACTCCTGCCCGTCCGCGGCCACCTCGCGGGCGAAGTACGTTTCCCCTCTGTCCAGTCCGGACCAGTGGGCAAAGAGCCCGTCAAGATTGCGTTCCAGCGCGGAAGGGCTGCGCAACAGTTCCTGCTGCTGTGGACTGCCGACCAGGGCGTACAGGCCGGAATTGAGTTGAGTGAAGCGCGGCTCGCGCAGGTCTTCCAGGAAATAGAATTCCCCTGCGTCTTCCTCCACCGCGCCCAGCAGCACGTAGAGCTGCACTTGAAGCTGCTCGGCGACGCCGGCCTCCACGCTGCTGCGAAACGCACGGTCGAGCACCACGCCGGTGAGGCCGAGAAACACAGCCAGCAGCACACTGACAGCAGTCAGCAGGCGGGTCTGCAGGGAATAGTCGGACGGGAGCGTCTTGGCCGACATCGCCGCTCAGGCGTCCGTGCGGAAACGATAGCCCTGCCCACGGATGGTCTTGATGGGGTGCAGGGTGTCATCGGGGTCGAGCTTCTGCCGCAGGCGCCGCACGAAGACTTCCAGCACATTGCTGTCGCGATCGTAGTCCTGGGCATAGAGGTGTTCGGTGAGTTCGGTCTTGGAGATCACCTTGCCGGGATGCAGCATCAGGTACTCCAGCAGCTTGTACTCGTAAGCCGTGAGATCGACGCCCTGGCCTGCCAGCGTCACACGCTTGGCCGTGATGTCCAGCGCAATCGGTCCGCACTCGATCAGCGGCTTCGCGAAGCCGGCGGCGCGGCGCAGTAGCGCGTTCAGGCGCGCGAGAATCTCCTCCAGCTGGAAGGGCTTGACCACGTAGTCATCGGCGCCGGCATCGAGACCTTCGACCTTGTCCTGCCAGTCGCCTCGCGCGGTCAGGATGAGGATGGGGAACGTGCGGCCCTGCGCACGGATCTGGCGGACCAGGGAGATGCCGTCCAGCAGCGGCAGCCCGAGATCGATGATGGCGGCGTCGTAGGCATATTCGGTGGCGAAGTACAGTCCGGCACGACCATCGGCGGCGTCATCCACGACATAGCCATGGCGGGTCAGCCCCTGGGCAAGCTGCTGGCGCAGCAGGCTCTGATCCTCGACCACCAGCAGACGCATGCTTACTGCTCCCGCCGGATGTCGCCGGTGACGGCATCGACATAGACCGTGAAGATGTTGCCGTCGTTGTCCATGCGCACACGGTACTGCAGCGCACCATCCTGCTGCACTTCGCTGATGCTGACGACATTGCCGGGGAAACGGGCGCGCACGAGCTCAAGCGCCTCACGCTGGGAGATTCGTGGGGCCTGGGCTGCAGCGGCACCGTCGGACTGCTGGGCCAGCAGCACCTGCTGAGCCTGCGCAGCCGTGACCGGCAGGATCAGCAGCCCCGCACACAGCAGCAAGAGAAGTCTGCGCGCGAGGCGGCACTGCTGGAAATCCGATGAAGGCACGGC
>JALREE010000300.1 GCA_023256835.1 Pseudomonadales bacterium
GGGCGGATGCGGCCGAACAGTCGACGCATGCGCATCATCAGCAGACGCGGATTCTCCGGGTCGTGGAAGTTGAGGTCGACCATGACCTGTTCCAGATGGCTGTAGAAATTCTCCAGCTGCTGGCCCGTAGCCTTGGGCACATCCCAGTCCACGCCGTCGACAATGGTCTGCTCGTCCGCCACGCGCGCGGGCGCGGCCTGCGCGGCGCGGCGCAGCAGTTCCATGCGCACTTCGTAGCTGATGACCATGACGGCCGCGGCCAGATTGAGCGAGCTGTACTGTTCATCGGCTGCGATGTGCACGTGGAAATGACACAGCTGCAGCTCCTCGTTGGTCAGCCCGGAATCCTCGCGACCGAAGACCAGGGCGACCTCATTGAGTCGACTCTCGTCGGCCACCTTCACGGCGGTTTCCATCGGGGTGAGCAGCGGCCAGGGAATGCGGCGCACGCGCGCACTGGCGCCGATCACCAGGCCGCAGTCGCGCACGGCGTCTTCCAGCGTGGGCACCACCTTGGCACGCTCCAGGATGTCCACAGCCGCCACGGCACGACCGGTGGCAACAGGACTGGGGAATTGTTCCGGGTCCACGAGTGTGAGCTTCGACAGGCCCATGTTCTTCATGGCGCGCGCCGTGGCCCCGATGTTGCCGGGGTGCGAGGTGTTCACCAGCACGATGCGGATATTGTGGAAAGCGCTGAGGGAATTCGACTGTTCTGACAAGGGCAATCCTCTGCCCTGCACGGGCGGCAATAAAAACTGGCCGGGATTATAGCAGCTAAAAATGGCGGCCTTTGCTATGATTGCGCGTCCTCAAAACCGCCAGGTCCCTCTTTGCCATGCATGCTGTCGTCAATATCGCACTCAAGGCTGCTCGTGATGCCGCCGAAGTCCTCGCCCACAACAGTGATCGTCTTGACCGCGTGCGTGTCGTCGAGAACAGCGGCGGGCAGATCGTCACCAACATGGATATGGACGCCGAGAAGACCATCCTCTTCCACCTGCAGAAGGCCCATCCGGACTACAGCATCCAGTCCCGCATCAGTGGCTTCACCGCGGGAGCCGACACGAACAATGTGTGGATCATCGACCCGCTGTGCGGCGGCGCCAATTTCCGCCGCGGCATCGCGCATTACTGTGTCTCCATCGCTCTGTCCACAGGCGGGCGCGTGAATCACGGGGTACTGGTGAATCCACTGCTGCGCGAGGAATTCACCGCAAGCCGTGGCTCCGGTGCCCAGGTCAACACCCAGCGTCTGCGGGCCAGCACCTCGCGCGCCCTCGAAGGCGGCGTGGTGGTACTGGGCAGTGACCCGGCCAGCGCCAGCCACGGCAGCACCCTGCTGCGTCTGCAGCAGCAACTGCAGGCGGTACAGTGCGATGTGCGCGTGACCGGCTGCCCTGCTCTGGACCTCGCCTGGGTGGCCGCAGGCCGTGCCGAGGCCGGCTGGCTGGGCGAGAACGACCCGGCGTCGCTTGCGGCAGCCTTGCTCGTGCTGCACGAATCCGGCGCTCTGATCAGTGATGCCGCGGGCAATCCCGATGTCAGCGCGAGCGGGGAACTGGTGTTCGGCAACCTGAAGTGTTTCAAGCAATTGCTGCAGATGCGCCTGATGGGCGGCAGCCGAGGGGCCTGAACAAAAAAAAAGACATGGCACCCTGCGCTGCAATCCCGCTTGCACGGGTCTGCTTGCTGCAGTGATGACATGAAATCAAGGGCTGTAGCACAACAACAAGAAATGGCAGAGAGCACCCCACACAGACGTCACAGCCTGGTCGATGATCCGATCCCGACCACGCTGATCCGCATGACAGGGCCGATGATCATCGGCATGTTCATGCTCTTCACGTTCAATCTCGTGGACACCGTGTTCATCAGCATGATGGGCACGGAGCAGCTCTCGGCCATCAGCTTCACCTTCCCGGTCACCTTCATGATCCTGAGCCTGGCCATCGGCCTGGGCATCGGCACCTCCGCCGTCGTGGCCAAGTATCTTGGCTGCTGCGAACACGAGAAGGCCAAACAGGCCTCCACCGTCACCAACTACACCTCGATCCTGCTGGCACTGCTGCTCTCGCTGATCGCCTATGTGTGGATGGACGAGATCTTCCTGCTGATGGGCGCGCGCGAGGAGCTGCTGCCGCTGATCCGCGACTACATGGCCCTCTGGCTGCCGACCAGTGCGCTGCTGGTGGGCATGACCACGGCCAACAGCGTGCTGCGCGCCTGTGGCGATACGCGTACCCCGAGCCTGGTGATGGCAGCCGCCGGCCTGATCAATGCCGTGCTCGACCCGATCCTCATCTTCGGCCTGGGCCCCATTCCCGCCATGGGCATGCAGGGCGCGGCACTGGCGACGCTGGTGTCCTGGATCGTCGGTTTTGGCTATCTGTTCTATTACCTGATCTGTCGGCTGGAGCTGATCTACAAGGGCATTCCCTCCTGGAAGATCTTCGTGTCCTCCAGTCGCGAGATGCTGCGCATCGGCATCCCTGCCTCGGGCGCCAACATGCTGACTCCGGTGGCGGCGGGCATCATGACCGCCATCGCTGCCGGCTATGGCGAGAGCACGGTAGCCGCCTTCGGCGTGGGCTCGCGCATCGAGTCGATTGCCAGCCTGCTGGTGCTGGCGCTCTCCTCGACCCTGCCTCCCTTCATGAGCCAGAACCTGGGGGCCGGGCGGCTGGATCGCATTGCGGAATCCTACCGCCTTACCCTGCGCTTCATCCTGCTGTGGCAGCTGGGCATCTACGTGCTGATGGCTCTGACGGCGGGCCTGATCGCGGCGGTGTTCACCGACGATGAGAGTGTGGCCGAGGCCATTCGCCTGTTCATCTGGATCCAGCCGCTGGGCTATGGCCTGCAGGGGGTGATCATCCTGACCAACTCGGCCTTCAATGCCCTGCACAAGCCCATGGTGGCGCTCTACCTGAGCATCGCACGCTTCTTCGTGTTCTATGTGCCGCTGGCGTGGCTGGGCAGCGAATGGTTCGGACTGTGGGGCTTCTACGCGGGTGCCCTGCTGGGCAATGTGCTGATGGCGATCCTGTCCTGGCGCAGTTTCCAGCGCGCCATTGCGGGATATCCGGCGCCGGCGGGTGTGATCCAGCCGGCGGCCTGAGACGAGGGGTTCAGCTGCGGAACAGGCTCTTGAGCCCGGCCAGCAGGCCACCATCCTTCGCCGGCGGCGGGGACTGCGGCGTCAGCACCACAGGTTCGTAGACCTGCACGGGCGAGGGCGCAGCGGCCGCCTGAATCTGCTCCAGCGCCGCTTTCTGCGCATCGTCGATCAGACTGAAGCTCTTGTCCTCCACCTTCGCGCGCACCGGACGACCGTTGTCGTCATCCAGGCTGAGACGGTTGTTGCTCTCCTGGAAGGCCAGCATCTCCAGACAGATCTCGTTGTACTGCTCCGCGGTCAGCAGATCGGGGCGCTCCTTCATGTTGAGCGTGAACTGCTTGTCATTGGCGGCCGACAGATAGTGCAGGTTCTTCTTGGTGGTCAACAGCAGCCCTTCCGCCTTGGCGCGTTCATACAGCGGCGTGCCGCGCAGCGGGATGTAGGGGAAGAAGAAGAAGAATTCCGGCGCGATGCGACGGTTCAGCTCCAGCGTCTGCCGCATGTTGTCGGCGGTTTCCAGCGGCATGCCGACGATGTTGAACGTGAGCCGGTTGATGCCGGCCTTCTTGCAGTTGTCCGCAGCGTCGATGATCTGCTGGTTGGTCATCTTGCGGCCGAGAAAGCTGGTGCGATACTTCTCGTCGCCACTCTCGATGCCGAACCAGATCGTGTGACACCCGGCCTCTGCAGCGGATTCGCAGAACTTCTCGTTCATCACTTCCACACGGGAATTGATGGAGAACGGCAGACCGATGCGCTCCTTGTAGATCTCGAAGAAGGCGCGCACGAACTTCAAATTGGACAGGAACAGCTCGTCCCAGAATTCGAAATAGCCCACGTTGTAGCGATCGCGCAGACGGATCAGTTCCTCGACCATGGCCTCGGGTTCGTACTTGCGCAGGAATTCCTTCTTGTTCTTCCAGCCATCGAGCAGCGGCGTATTGCAGCAGTAGGTGCAGCGATAGGGGCAGCCACGGCCTGTCATCACGGGCAGCACCACCTTTTCCTTGGGGCCGAAGATGGAGGTGTTCACATCCCGGAAGCTGCCGTCCTTCTCGAAGATGTCGTAGTCGGGGAAGGGCAGCGACGCCAGATCGCCGATCTGATGCGGTTCGGTGCGGATCACCTCACCGTCGCTGAGTTTCTCCCACATGCCATCCACCGGGCCATCCTTGCTGCCGCGCAGGAACTGCACCAGATTGCCGATGGCGTATTCGCCGTCGCCCACGCAGATGAAGTCGATGTTCGGGTTCTCGATGGTCTGCTCCTGGGACAGCATGGCCTGATAGCCGCCGATGCAGATGGGCAGCTCGGGCAGCATGGACTTGAGCACCGCAAAATACGGCTCCATCGGGTACCAGTGCGGACTCATGACCGAGAAGGCGATGAGGTCGGGCTGCAGTGCCGCGATGGATCGCGCGTAGTTTTCCGGATTGTAGGCCTCGGCATCGCGCAGGATCAGGATCGGCTTGAGAATGACGTCGACCCAAGGGAAGTCCCGCTTCAGGTAGGCCGACATGCTGGCCAGCGGCATGGCGACTTCATTGCCGTCCGGTGAATAGAAGCTGAAAACCAGTTTCAGGCGTCGGCCCGCCGTCTTGCCGAACCAGCGCGATTTCGCCTGGGGGTAGACGGGACGTTCAGTACTGACGGCGATCAGGTCGGCAACGGAATTCATGCAGGGGCCTCGGGGCAGTGCTTGTTCTGTGTAGTTCTGATGACAGGCAATTGTTGAGTATTTTAGTGGGAATTAATACCACAAAGAAAGCGCGATTTTCGGGTCGACGGCGGCGGCTCCCAATTTGCCACAAGTTCCACTATTCTTGCCCGCAGTCAGGCACGCCCGGCCGCTTGCGGCACCGGGGCCGGGTCTCCGCGCAATCACAGCACAGGTCTTCCATGGACGCACTCACCGCCCTGCTCACCCGCACCTCCGTTCCCCGCGTCACCGGCCCCGTTCCCTCGGAAGAAGCGCTGCAGGCCATGTTCGCTGCCGCCCTGCGCGCGCCGGACCACGGCCAGCTGCGACCCTGGCGCTTCCTGCGCATTGAGGGCGAGTCACTGCAACGGCTGGCGGATCTGTTCGGTGCTGCGGCCCAGGCCGACAAGCCTGCACTCAGCCCGGAGGATGTCGAATCGGCGCGCGGCAAGGCCCTGCGCGCGCCGCTCGTGATCGTCAGCATTGCCCGCGTGGTCGAGACGCCCAAGGTGCCGGTACAGGAACAGGACATGGCCACGGCCTGCGCCACCCACGCCATGCTGGTGGCGGCTCATGCCCAGGGAATCGGCGCCGTCTGGCGCACCGGGCCGTTCGCCGTGCATCCCGTGGTGCGCGCCGGGCTCGGCCTGGCAGCGAACGAACGGGTCATCGCCTTTCTCTACGTCGGCCAGCCGACTGGCCCGCTGCGCACCCCGCAGCCCCTGGCCATCGACGATTACGTGCAGAGCTGGTAAGTCATGCGCCGCACCGTCTTCAACACCCCCGTGATCACCCCGCTGCTGCGCCTGCTCGCCATCGTCCTGCTGAAATTGATCGGCTGGAAGGCGGTGGGCAGGCCGGTGGAGGGCGCCCGCTTCGTGCTGATCGGGGCGCCGCATACCAGCAACTGGGATTTCCCCCTGATGCTGATGGTGGTGCTGAAGTTGCGCCTGCAGGTCTTCTGGATGGGCAAGCACACGCTATTCCCCTTTCCGGTCGGCTGGTTCATGAAGTGGCTGGGCGGCATCCCCGTCAATCGCAGCAAGGCGCAGAACCTGGTGGAACAGACGGTCCAGCAGTACCGCGAGCATCCACAGCTGGTCGTGCTGGTGCCGCCCGAGGGCACGCGTGCCAAGGTCAAGGAATGGAAGACAGGCTTCTATCACATCGCGGTGAATGCGGGCGTGCCGATTCTCATGGGCTATGTCGATGCCGCCACAAAGCAGGCGGGGCTGGCCGACTTCTTCCACCCCACCGGCGACATCGCGAAGGACATGCCGGCGATTCGCGCCTTCTATGCCGACAAGGTCGGCATCAACCCCGAAAACACCTGAACGCCCTCAGGCGGGGCGATAGCCGAGATTGCACAGCGTGGTGTCGAGCACGAAGCGGGCATAGTCCTCGATGCGCGTGCCACTGCGCGAGAATTTCCAGCGCTTGAGATACCACTGCTGCAGCATGGCCGTGGTGTTGGCCGCCAGCAGCGCCAGCGCATCACTCGCGAACAGCCCCGCCGCCACCCCATCCTCGAAGGTCTGCAGCAGACGGGCATCGAACTTCAGCTCCATCTGCATCGCCGCCTCGCGCTGCTCGCGCGACAAGCCCTTGGCTTCCAGATAACAACAGTAATACCAGGGGTGCATGATGTCGTTCATGTAGAGATCGCCGTGGATGATGGCGCGCAGCCGCTCGACAGGGGCCAGGTCGAGCACTTTGCGTTCAGACATCACATCGTCGAGCGTGCGCCGCAGCACTTCCTCGATGGCCGAGGCCAGATCGTCCTTGCTGCCGATGTAGGCATAGAGGCCCCCCATGCTGATGCCGGTCGCACGGCCCAGATCGCGCAGGCTCATGGCCTGGAAACCCTTGGCGTTCGCCAGCTGGAACGTGCAG
>JALREE010000339.1 GCA_023256835.1 Pseudomonadales bacterium
CTGCCACAGCCGAGTGGCCATCATGTGCTCAGGATCGGTGAGCGTCACGCCGTCGACGTGGTCGATCTTCTCGCCCACCACTGGCTGATCCTGCACGGGCGTTATGTGTGCACGGCACGCAAGCCCAGATGCGGCTCCTGCCTGATCGAGGATCTGTGCGAGTTCAAGGACAAGACCGAGGACTGAAAAGGGCGTTTAAGAAGGGTATCAGCGTCGCTGCAGCAGCAGGGTCACCCGGCGATTGCGGTCACGATCGGCCGCCGTGCGCTCGTTGCGCACGATCAGATAATCCTCCACCTCGCCGAAGAAGCGCCTCTCCAGCATGGCTTCGTTCACCCCGCGATCCACCAGGTATTGATGCACGAGGAAGGCCCGCACACGGGACGCCTCGAGATTGTCCCGGGCACTGCCGGCTGTGTCGGTGAAGCCGGTGATCTGCACCGAGAACACGCCGGCATCGGCCTGGATGTAGCGCGCGATATTGTCGAGCAGATCGCGCGACGCCTCGTCCAGCGTCATCTGGCCGACCTGCCAGAACACCGTGGAGCGCTCGATCTGGCGGAAGTTCACCGGCAGCAGATCCCCGATGCAGGCCTGGTAGTCGCGGTAGGCGGCCTGGAAGTTCACCGGCGAAACCTGCACCTGCACCGCGTCCTCCTCGCTGTACCACGCCCGGCGCGACACGGTCGGCATCATGCCGCGGAACAGTTCGGTCAGCACAAGGCGCGCATTGGCTTCGTCGAGCACCAGCGGACGCCCGCCACGCGCCACATCGAAATAGCCGATGTCACGCTCGGTGAGCCCCGGTCGCCAGGACGGCGGCATGGACGTCATCAAGGCACGGCCGGCCGCCATGTCACTGTCCAGCGCCTGCAGATAGAAGATCATCGACTCGCCGGCTTCGCGGTAAAAGACGGCCTGGCCGAAGTGAGGAATCTCGTGCGACATGCTGCACTCGAAGACATTGCCCTCCACGTCCCACTGCGCCGTGTCGAACTCGGCGTAATAGGAGAGATTGCCCGGCTGCACAGAGGAGGCAGAGAGCAAACTCAGGAAAGATAAGGTAAACTTCAGGCCGTTTTTCATTCGCCGCAACTGATCAATAGCTATGACTGTCCTGCCGCGCCCAGTCCCTGTGCGCACATCAGACAGTGCCTCAGTAGACAAGCATCGGCAAGCGCCTCAGAAACTTTACCCTTGATTGCAAGAATTTCGCATGAATCAGATCACCCTGCTCCAACCCGATGACTGGCACGTCCATCTGCGCGATGACGAGGCTCTGCCCCACACTGTGGCGGCCACCGCCAGGCAGTTCGCCCGCGCCATCGTGATGCCCAATCTCAAGCCGCCGGTGGTCGACACCGCCGCCGCTCTCGCCTATCGCGAGCGCATCCTGGCCGCGCTGCCGGCAGGCACACACTTCGAACCGCTGATGACGCTCTATCTGACCGACGCCACCGAGCCCGCCGAAATTGCCCGGGCCGCAGCCAGCGGCGTGGTGAAGGCCTTGAAGTACTACCCGGCCGGCGCCACCACCAATTCCGAGAACGGCGTGACCCGCATCGACAAGGTGTACCCGGTGCTCGAAGCCATGGCCGAGGCGGGCGTCCCCCTGCTGCTGCATGGCGAGGTGACCGATGCCAGCATCGATATCTTTGACCGCGAGCAGGTCTTCCTCGACCGCGTGCTGCTCCCGCTCACCCAGCGCTTCCCCACCCTGCGCATCGTGCTGGAACACATCACCACCGCGCAGTCGGCGCAGTTCGTGCGCGAGGCCGGGCCGCAGATCGCCGCCACCATCACGGCGCATCACCTGCTGTTCAATCGCACCGACATGCTGGCCGGTGGCGTGCGCCCGCATCTGTACTGCCTGCCGATCCTCAAGCGCAGCAGGCATCAGCAGGCGCTCATCGAGGCCGCCACCAGCGGCAACCCGCGCTTCTTCCTGGGCACGGATTCGGCGCCCCACAGTCGGCACCTGAAGGAACATCCCTGTGGCTGTGCCGGCTGTTTCACCGCCCATGCCGCGCTGGAACTTTATGCCGAGGCCTTCGAGCAGGCCGGTGCCCTGCACGCCCTTGAAGGCTTCGCCAGCCTGCACGGCCCGGACTTCTACCGCCTGCCGCGCAACACCCGCCGCGTGACGCTGGAAAAGGCGCCGTGGACGGTGCCGGCGGATTATGCATTTGGCGCAGATCGCGTCGTCCCCCTGCGCGCCGGGGAGCAACTGCAATGGCGCTTCACGGGGATCACCGCATGAGTTTCGACGACGAAGAACAATACCTGGAAAGTCCGATGTCCCTGCGCTTCCGGGGCTATCTCCCCGTGGTGGTGGACATCGAGTGCGGCGGCTTCAATGCGAAGACCGATGCCATCCTGGAGATCTCGGCCGTGGTGCTGGGCATGAACGAGAAAGGCTTGCTGGGCATCGAACAGACCTTCTTCCACCGCGTGGTGCCCTTCGAGGGCGCCAACATCGAGGACGCGGCCCTGAAGTTCACCGGCATCGACCCGTATCACCCGCTGCGCATCGCCCGCAACGAGAAGGACGTATTCACGGACATGTTCCGCATCATCCGCACGGCGCTCAAAAGCAATGGCTGCAAGCGCGCGATCCTGGTGGCCCACAACGCGCACTTCGATCATGGCTTCATCAATGCGGCCGTG
>JALREE010000040.1 GCA_023256835.1 Pseudomonadales bacterium
CCTCAACACCCACCAGACTCTCTCGGGGTCTGCCGTAAAAATGTTTGTGTGGACCGGTAGTTCAGCCGGTTAGAATGCCGGCCTGTCACGCCGGAGGTCGCGGGTTCGAGTCCCGTCCGGTCCGCCACTAAGCTCTCTCTCCATCCGCAAATCCCCATCACTCTCGCAAGCCATTCCTGCACTCTGCTGCCTGATTTCCGTCGTCAGAATAAAGGCGTACATGGCACCCTTGCACGTGCTGTGACTGTCAGTCGCGCATGCAAGCTGCGACCTGCCTTTACTCCAATTCCAGCGCTGGCTAACATGCCGGAACTTCTGGCACCTGGGAGCCGCGACGTGTCGCAAACAACAACACAAGACCAACGCGCAACGAATGCCACGGTCGACACTTTCCTGGTGCAGGCACACGGCATTGCCGCGTTTGTCATGCTGCTGGTGGCAGTGCTCTTCGGCATTCTCGTCTCACTGCAATTCATTCTTCCTGACCTTTTTTCGGGCCTGCTGCCGAGCTGGGGCCGCATGCGCTATGCGCACACGCAGGGCATCATGCTGGGCTGGCTCGGCAATGCCTTCCTGGCTTTCCTTTACCATGCCGTTCCGATCCTGACGGGTTCGCGGGTCACCGGACACAGACTGGGACTGGTGCTGTTCGCTCTCTGGAATCTCGTGGTCATGCTGCCGGGTTGGGCATTGGTGCTGGCCGGCGTCAGTCAGCCGCTGGAGTGGGCCGAGTTTCCCTTGCTGGTCGATGTCTTCGTGGTGCTGGCCTTCGTGCTGGCCGCCGTCCAGTTCCTGCCGCCGTTCTTCCGCAAGGGGCTGACCGATCTCTATGTGTCTGGCTGGTACATCATCGGAGCGCTGGTCTTCACACTGCTTTCCTATCCCATGGGCAATATCGTGCCCGAGTTCGTGCCCGGCGCGGCAGGGGCCGCCTTCAGCGGTCTGTGGATTCACGATGCTGTCGGGCTGTTCGTGACGCCTCTGGCGCTGGCCATTCTGTATTTTGTGATTCCTGCCAGCACCGGTCGTCCCGTCTTCAGTCACCTGCTGTCCATGCTGGGCTTCTGGGGATTGTTCTTCCTGTACCCGCTCAACGGGACGCATCACTACATCTTCTCGGTGATTCCGATGGAAGCGCAGATGATGGCAATCTACGCGTCCTTCCTGCTTGGAGTGATCGTGCTGATCGTGGTCTCCAACCTGATGCTCTCGCAGCGGGGCAGCGGCTGGATTCCGCAGGACATCGCCCTGCGCTTCGTGTCGATGTCGGTGATCTTCTACCTGGTGGTGAGCATCCAGGGCTCGCTGCAGGCGAACATGGCACTCAACGAATTGACCCATTTCACGGACTGGGTGATCGGGCATTCCCATCTGGCCATGCTGGGCTTTGCGACGTTTGCCGGCATCGGCGGCATCCTGCATGCCTGGCAACGCATTCCGCAGGCCCGCTACAACGCCCGTGCGCTGGAGTGGTCGTACTGGCTGTTGACCATTGGCATCTGGCTCATGGTCATTGATCTCTCGGTGGCTGGTCTGGTGCAGGGTGGTGCCTGGCAGAGCGGTGCGCCATGGCTGGAGTCGCTGCGCGAGTCGCAACCCTACTGGGTGATCCGCTCCCTGACCGCCATTCCCATCAGCGCAGGCTTCATCGCCTTGTTCGTCGGCCTGATGACCGGCCCGCGTGGCGCAGGAGCCGAGGCCGTGGCGCAGAACCGGCAACGTGTCGCCGCCGCCCGCGTGGCGCCCGTGGTGATCGAGGGCAGTGCGGAGGCCCCCGCACGGGTGCTTGGCATGTCCTATGTCGTGGCTTCGGTAGCAGGAGTACTGTTCTTCGTGTTCTCGGTGTCGTTGCTGGGCGAGATGCCCAGGCGACTGCTGGCGGATCAGACCAATGTGATGGCCCCGGCAAGTCCGCTGCCACTGACGCCGTCCGAGCTGCGCGGCCGGGACATCTATGCTCGCGAGGGGTGTGGTTATTGCCATACCCAGCAGGTGCGCTATGTGCCAGCCGACATACAGCGCTACGGAGCGCCGACTCTGGCATGGGAGGGGCGTTTCGACTTCCCTCACCTGCTGGGCACTCGGCGCATCGGGCCGGACCTGGCGCGAGCCGGAAACACTCGCACCGCCGAATGGCATCTCGCTCATTTGTATGCCCCACGCGCTGTCGTGCCAGATTCGGTCATGCCGGCCTACCCGCAGTTCTTCGCGGGGGATCCCACGCGGCCCACCCAGGAGGCCCGCGATCTGGTGGCCTATCTCGAAACGCTCGGTCGGGCTCGCGAACTGGCCTGGCCAGAAGGGGATGTCGCTGCGCGCGCCGTCGCCGGCGACAGCGAATGGGCGCAGATGGCTTTTTCGTCCCCGGTGCTCAATGCCCATCCAGGCAAGACACAGCCACGCGGCAATGCGCCCGCGCTGGCCGCCGACGGGGACCTGGCGATGGGCAAGGTGCTGTGGCAGTCCAATTGTTCTGGCTGTCACGGGGCCAACGGGGATGGTGCTGGCCAGGCCGCCGGCTGGCTGGAGCCGCCCCCCGTCAATCTGACCGCGCGCGACTACACGCCGCAGCGCCTGGCAGACATTCTGTGGAACGGGGTTCATGGCACGGCCATGCCGGGGTGGCGCGATCAAACTCCGGAGAATCTTGCCGCCCTGGTCGCCGTGGTCCGCGACTTCGGACCTCAGGACCCGAGTACTGCACCGGCGGGGCAATTGCAGGAAGGCGCCCGTGTCTATCAGCGGCACTGTGCCGAGTGTCATGGCGATACGGGCACCGGCAATGGCTTCGCGGCCGATCAGCTGCCGATCATGCCGACGGATTTCACTGGCGAGCGACCCACGCACGCCGAAAGCGAACGGGTTCTGCGCAATGGCGTGCCAGGCACGTCGATGGCGCCGTGGACGGATCGTCTGAATGATGCCGAGATTGCGGCGGTCTCCCATTTTATCCGGCAGTTCTATGCGGGCGAGACGGCAGGAGGTGCGCGATGATTTCCGATGTGATCGTGGGGCTGACAGTCCTCTTCGCCGCCGGCTGGCTGTTGGCGGCCTGGCTGCGGCCCGCGCTGCGGCGTCGCATTGAGCAGCCCAAGTATGTCTTTGCTCAGCAGATTCAGCAGTTTGACGAAAACCAGCAGGCGTCCAACAGCAGGGAGACACCCCATGAACCCCGATAAGCAGAGTGGCAGCATCCTCTTCACCGTGCTCGCCGGTGGCGCGGCCGGTCTGGGCATCATCGCGGCGGCGTTGTGGTTGTATCGGCCGCTGCCCGCAAGCCCTGGCGTGCCCTTGGAGGCCACCGCCGAATATGGCGAGCGTCTAATTCGTCACACGCCCGAGGAGATGGGGCCTGCCAACCCCGACCCGGCCATGCGCTACACCGGCTCGCACCTGGACTGCGCATCCTGTCATCTGGACAGCGGACGCAAGCCGGGCACGCTCTCCCTGCTGCAGACCAGCTCACGCTATCCGCGTTTTTCCGGGCGCGACGGGGGGGAAGGGGATCTGCGTGATCGCATCCAGGGCTGCATGACCCGCAGCATGAACGGCCGGGAGCTCCCGCGCGATGGCGTGCAGATGGTGTCCATGGAGCTGTACATCAACAGCCTCTGGGCGCAGACCCAGGCCTCCAGCGAGAGCCGTGTGCAGCCGGATGAGCCGCCGGCCTTCCGCGAGCCGGACCGTGCCGCCGACATCGCGGCCGGGCAGGTGGTGTTCGAGCAGCGCTGCGCCGTCTGCCATGGCATCGACGGCCTGGGACTGCAGGCCACACGGGACATCAAGGATGGCTATCTGTTTCCGCCGCTGTGGGGGCCGGACAGCTACAACAATGGTGCCGGCATGAACCGGGTGCTGACCGCGGCGATGTTCATCAAGGCGCGCATGCCGCTGGGGCAGCCGGACTTGACGGATGACCAGGCCTTCGACGTCTCGGCCTACATCAATTCCAAGGAGAGGCCGCAGATGGCCAATCTGGAGGAGGATTATCCCGACCGCACCACCAAGCCTGTGGACAGCCCGTATCCGCCCTATGCGGATCCATTCCCGGTGGAGCAGCACAAGTTCGGGCCCTTCGGGCCGATCCGCGAGTACTACGCCGCCCAGACCGCCGTCCAGACCGCTGCCCGCAACGCCGCGCAGAACGCGGCGCCCGGCGCCGGCGCGCGCTAGCCCGCCACCAGCATGGTGTAGCCGCGCTCCTGGGCACGCGTCGTGGCCATCACGCCTGCCGGGACCATGCGGGCGTTGACGCCGATGGAGGCCGCGAGTTCCCGCGCAATCGCATCGACCTCGCCGCCGGTGGCGGCCGCGAGGAATGTGGCGAGATTGCGTGTGGCACGACTGCACACGGCATACTGCACCCCTCGCGCGGCATTGGAGGCCAGTGTGTGGCCCCGGCTGGGCAGGTCGACACGGTCAGACATCGTGATCGGGCTGCGCGGGAAGTTCGCGCCGGTCTTCGGGTCGTGATACTGGGTGTAGTCCGCCAGCACCTGTCCGTACTTTTCCCACATCGCGTCGCTGTAGGCCAGAGGGGCGGCTGCGGCGCGGAAACAGATGATCATCCCGTAGTCGGCATCCGTGCCCTTGTAGACATCGGCGTGCGTGGCCAGGATGTTGGCCGCGTAGTTCATGGCGCTCACGCCGCCCAGGCCGGTGTAGCAGTCGATCAGGGTGCGGTGGGTGCCGGGCAAGTCCATCCAGGCGTCTTCGTCGTGAATGCGTGGTTCGAAGCGCTGGCGTGCGGTTTGTGCAACGGCCTTGGTGGCTGCGGCAGCCGAGGTCAATGCGGCCACCAGACCAAGACGGGCAATAAAGGATCGACGCCCGGAGGGGGGCAGGGACTGATCTGACATGGGAGCTCCTGAAGGCTTGGGCGCTCGCTGTCGGGGGCGCCTGTGAAGTGACAAGTGGCGGCTATTCAACTACAGGGCAGGCGGAAAATCGAGTGCGTCAGATCAAGCTTTCCGCC
>JALREE010000108.1 GCA_023256835.1 Pseudomonadales bacterium
CCCGAGCGAAGCGTGATGAAGGGCACGTAGTTGTCGCCGGAGGGGGAATCGACTCGCTATGATTGTGTTCGACAACCTCTGCCCACCACGACTCACTTCATGACCGCTTCTTCTTCAGCTCCTCCGGGAACAGTTCGGTGCGGCGTGGTGTACCTTGTCGGTGCAGGGCCGGGCGATCCGGGACTGCTGACACTGCGGGGGCTGGAGTGCCTGCAGCAGGCAGACCTGGTGCTGTGCGACGCGCTGACCTATGTCGAGCGCTTCAAGCCGCGCACCGTGATCGACATCGCCACCCTGACCGGTGCCGCCGTGGCCACCTTCGGGGACCAGACCAGCGCCCTGGTCAGCAACAATCAGCCGCTGGCCGACGAGCTGCTGCAACTGAGCCAGCACACGCTGGACTTCGCCTGGCAGCTGCCGCTGTGGGAGGAATACCAGTCCCTGCTCGACAGCAATTTCGCCGACATCGCCAACATCGGCGGCCCGCGCGGCGGCACCATCACCGCGGCCTGCTTCCTGTCGCGCTTCACCAAGCAGTACCGCTGGGCCCACCTGGACATCGCCGGCACCGCCTGGGTGTCCGGCGCCCAGAAAGGTGCCACCGGCCGCCCCGTGCCCCTGCTGGTGGAGTATCTGCGCACGCAGAAAGCCTGACCCCTTTGCTTTGCATCAGACCGACGTGATCCTGAATTTTCAGGAATCCGTCGGTTTCAGCCAGCAATCCGGAGGACAGCGCGGGCGGCGCAGGGTGGAATCAAGGGCATAGACAAGCTCCAGAAGAGTTCTCCACAAGGAACCCGCCCCGTGCCCCTACTCACGTCCGCCCTGTCCTTTCTGGCCATCTCGCAGCTGCTGTTCCTGGGCATCGTGCTGCTGGTGCAGTACCGCCAGCAGGTGCTCGCCCAGCTCATCGTGTTGTTCAGCCTGTGCATGAGCGGCTATCTGCTGCTGGTCACCACGCTGTTCGACGGCAATGTCTTCGCCGTGCAGGTGCTCTCCCTGCTGGCGGTGTCGACACCTGCCGTGCTGTGGGTGCTGGCCATGCTGCTGTTCGTGGACAACAGCCGGCTGGCCCGCCCCGGCCTGCTGCTGATCGCCGTCTACATTCCGGCGCACGTTGTGGGCAATCTCCTGGTGGCTCTGGGCCACGACTCCTCCCTGCTCACCGTGACGAGCTTCCTGTTCCCGCAGCTCGCCATGCTGAGCCTTTCCGTGCACGCCATTTACCTGGGCATCGCCGGCCGCGACAACGACCTGATCGAGGAACGGCGCATCGTGCGCGTGCCCTTCGTGATCTCGATGGGCATTTACGTGGCAGTGGTGCTGGTGTCGAGCGTGGACACCGGGCAGAACATCGCGGCGCAAACGCCGACCACGGAAGCGTTCGTGCAGTACCGACGACTCTTTCTGGCCACCTATGCCTTGGGCGTGGCGCTGACGCTGAACATGGCGTTCTTCGGCCTCAAACCCGGAGCGGCAGCGCTCCTGAGCAATGCGTCCGAGGCCGGCCGCCGCCAGGGCCGCCTGGCCAAGCCCGTCAGCAAGCAGGACCTGAAGCTGCTGCAGCGCTTGAAGAAGGCGATGGAAGAGGACCGACTGTTCATGCAGGAGGGGCTCACCATCACCGCGCTGGCGCGAATCATCTCCGCCCCCGAGTACAAGCTGCGCCGCCTGATCAACAAGCAGCTGAAGTTCCGCAATTTCAATCAGTACATCAATAGCCATCGCATCCGCGAGGCCGGCCGGCTGCTGGCCGAGACGGAGGAGCCGATCGCCAACATCGCCCTGGCCACCGGTTTCTCCGCGCTCAGCTCGTTCAATCAGGTGTTCAAGGAGACCCACGGCGTGCCCCCGCGCGACTACCGTCTGATGCACCGGGGGCTGCAGGCGCCGGCACCGGCCACGTCCCGCTGAGCCCGTTTTCCCCTGACCCCAATGGCCTTGCCATGGGTTATACTCGCGCCTCCTCAATTTCCAACCGACACCACCTTGCAGGGCGCCATGGACAAGACATACCAACCCCATCAGATCGAGAGTCACTGGTACCAACAGTGGGAAGAGAAAGGCTATTTCACCCCGTCGGGCAGCGGCGAAGCCTATTCCATCGTGATCCCCCCACCCAATGTGACCGGCCGCCTGCACATGGGCCACGGCTTCCAGAACGCCATCATGGACGCCCTCATCCGCTACCAGCGCATGCTCGGCCGCAAGGCCCTGTGGCAGGTGGGCACCGACCACGCGGGCATCGCCACGCAGATGGTCGTCGAGCGCCAGCTGGCCCGGCAGAATCTCACCCGTCACGACCTGGGCCGCGAGGCCTTCGTGAAGAAGGTGTGGGAGTGGAAGGACGAGTCCGGCAACATCATCACCCAGCAGATCCGCCGCCTGGGTTCGTCGCTGGACTGGACGCGCGAGCGCTTCACCA
>JALREE010000130.1 GCA_023256835.1 Pseudomonadales bacterium
GTATTGAATACGACCTCGCCGCTGGACAGTCCGTGCGCTCCGATGGCGCGGCCGCGAAAGATACTGCCATCTTCCAATGCCAGTACTGCTGAGTTACTCAATGCATTCTCCAGGACTAATCGCAAAATCCGGGTGAAAAAAAGCGGAATGAAACAATCGCTTCATTCCGCTCTTCTGTGAATCCCGTTATGTGCTCAGATGTAAACATACTGAGGTCGCATTGTATGTGAACAGGACAAGCGGTGTCTATGAAGGTTTCCGTCTCGCGACAGCAAACCCTCGGGAATCAGGTTTGCGCAGCACAGAAGAGCACGTCGTCAATCGAGTAGAGTCCTGGCTTGCGTCCCGCCAGCCAGGCGGCTGCGCGCACCGCACCACTGGCGAAGGTCATGCGGCTGCTGGCCTTGTGCGTGATCTCGATGCGCTCGCCGAGCCCCGCGAAAATCACCGTGTGATCCCCCACGATATCGCCGCCGCGCACAGTGGCAAAGCCGATGGTATTGCGGTCTCGCTCGTCGCTCATGCCTTCGCGACCGTAGACCGCGACCTCCTGCAGATTGCGCCCCAGCGCCTCGGCAATCACCTCGCCCATGCGCAGGGCAGTGCCCGAGGGGGCGTCCTTCTTGTAGCGGTGATGCGCTTCGACGATCTCGATGTCCACATCCTGCAGCACCTCGGCCGCCATTTTCAGCAACTTGAGACAGACATTCACCCCGACACTCATGTTCGGCGCGAAGACCACAGGTATCTGGCGGGCAGCCTCGGCGATGACCTGCTTCTCTTCAGCCGTGAAGCCCGTGGTGCCGATGACGATGGCCTTGCCATGACGCACACAGAACTGCAGATGCTCAAGCGTGGAGGCGCGCGCCGTGAAGTCGATCAGGACATCGAAGGCCTCCACCGCACCCTGCAGCGACGCGACGGCTGGCACTCCCAGGTGCTGCACGCCGGCGAGCAGACCCAGATCGACGCCCAGGGCAGGGTCGTCCGGGAGCACCGTCCCCACTGTCACGCGCAGACCGGCATCGCTGCGCAACACCGCCTCGGTCAGGGTCTTGCCCATTCGGCCGGCAGCGCCGGCAATCGCAATTCTCGTCATCTTCGAAGTCCATCGAGCGTCTCGGGGGCGCGATTATAGCCTTGCCCTGAAGGCGCGGCCAAAGACAATCAGGACTTGCCGCACCCCTGCTTATTCGGCAAACTCCTCTTCTGGCTGGCAAGCCCGCAAAACTGCTTCGTTTGTAATTGATTTGTCAGCAAAAACTCACCTGAATTCGAGCTTCTGGCACTCCGGAAAGAAATGAGCGATACCCCGGTCTTGGACGATAGACGCAAGAAGGAGCGCTACGAAGCGCTGGTCGACGCCTTGTACCAGGACGTCTATCGCTATGCCTACTGGATCTGCAAGAACAGTGCGCTGGCCGAAGATCTGGTGCAGGAAACTTTTTTGCGTGCATGGCGGTCTCTCGACAGTCTGCAGAATGACAAGGCCGCCAAGGCCTGGCTGTTCACCATTCTGCGACGCGAGAACGCACGCCTCTACGAGCGTTACCGCCCGGAGCTGGTGGACATCGAAGACCAGTCGATTGCCGATTCCGACGAGAACGAGCCCGATCAGCGCATGGATCGCCGATTGCTCCACGAGGCCATCGGAAAGCTGGAAAAGGACTATCGCGACCCTTTGATGCTGCAAGTGATCGGCGGCTTCAGTGGCAAGGAAATCGCGGAAATTCTCGAGTTGAACAACAACACCGTGATGACGCGACTGTTCCGCGCGCGCGGCAAGTTGCGTCAGGTCTTCTTTCCTGACAGCGAGCTCACGGAAGACTTTTCTGGTGACGACACGTTCGACGAGCAGAACTGAGTCCTGCCGCACGAACAGACACTATTGCCAATGACAAGCGGAAACATCCCAACAAGAGTCCAGACTATGGAAGACCTCGAATTCAGAAAGCGCGGACTGGCCAACCCCAATGATTCAAGTGAAGACTTCATCGCCGCCGCGAGCGCGAGCGCGGAGCGTGCCAAGTGGCTGCAGGACCTGCAGGCGCTGGACGCACGCGTGCACGCCGCTGCCCTCTCCATCGACGTGCCGGCCGGTCTGGCAGAGCGACTGAAGGCCCATGCCGTCGCCCAGTCGGTTCCGACCGCGACGCAGGCCAGTGTCACTGCGCTGCCTGCACGCTCACGCTACCAGCGCTACTACGCCATGGCCGCCAGCCTGGTGATCACGCTGGGCGTCATCATGTCATCCGGGCTGTGGACGGCACGTCCGAGCGCCGCGGACATCAAGTTTCACGACGACATTCTCGGCCACATGTACCGCGAGACGCCGCGCATCGAGAACGCGACTGCCGATCTGAGCTTGGAAGAGATCAATCAGGTGATCGAAGCCGCCGGTGGACATCTTCGCGAGGACGAGCGCATCAAGTCGGCGCACATCAAGTTCGCCAACGACTGCAATGTGGTGCCGTCCATCAAGGGCGCTCACATCGTGCTGGAAGGCACCAAGGGGTCCGTGTCGGTGATCATGATCCACAACTCCCCCGTGAGCACCGAGTTCGATGTGAACGATCCGCGCTTCCAAGGCAAGATCATCCCTTTCGGCCAGGGCAACCTCGTCATCCTGGGAGAAAAGGACGAAAGCCTGGAAACGTACGAGACGCTGATCACCGAAACCTTCGAGTGGGTGATCTGACCCCGCCTCGCCCAGCTGCCGGTCAGAAGCGCTCTGCCGGCAGCGCCATCACTGTCTCACAGCCACTCATGATTTCCGCCGCAAGCGCGTGGCGCACCGGCATCATCCGCGCCATGAAGAAACGCGCCATGGTGAGCTTGTCCTCGTAGAACGCCTTGTCGACGCCCGGCCGCGACAAGGCAAGATCAGCGGCAACCGCCATGCGGCACCACATGAAGCAGTAAAGCAGCTGTGCCAGCAGGCGCAGGTAGGGCACCGAGGCGGCTCCCGTTTCGTCCGGATTGCCGGCCGCCGCCTGGCGCAGCCAGGCACTGACACTGCGAGCCTGCGTCAGCGCCGCTTTCAGTTCGGGCAGAAACTCCTGAACCCCCTCTGTCGATGCCTGTGTCTGCAGGAAGTCCTCGATTTCCTCCCACAGGGTCTCCAGCAGCCCCTCCTGATCGCGCACCACCTTGCGTCCGGCCAGATCCAGCGCCTGGACGCCATTGGTGCCCTCGTAGATCTGGGCGATGCGGGCATCGCGCACGTTCTGCTCCAACCCCCATTCGCGCACATAGCCATGACCACCCAGCACCTGCTGGGCATTGACGCAAGCCTCGAAGCCACGATCGGAGAACGCGGCCTTCGCCACCGGCGTCAGCAGCGCCACCAGCCGGGCAGACCGGGCCTGCCGCTGTGGATCCGGATCGAAGTGCACAGTGTCCAGCGCAGCGCCCACATAGACGGCCAGCGCGCGGCCTGCCTCCAGTTCGGCACGCACCGTCAGCAGCATGCGACGCACATCCGGGTGGACCAGGATCGGGTCGGCTCCGCCGCCAGGATTCACCGGCCCGGTGGCGGCGCGCCCCTGCAGGCGCTCGCGGGCATAAGCCGAGGCCACCTGCAGGGAGTGCTCTGCCAGTCCGATGCCCTGCAGGCCGATGGACAGCCGCTCATAGTTCATCATGGTGAACATGCAGGCGAGGCCCTTGTTCGCCTCACCGATCAGAAAGCCGGTCGCGCCGTCGAAGTTC
>JALREE010000192.1 GCA_023256835.1 Pseudomonadales bacterium
TGTCCACAGTGGCAAGGTGCGCTCTGTCTATTGGCTGACCGAGGCCGACAGCAAACGCCTGATACAGGAACGTGGTTACGATGTAGCCGCCGACGCGCCGCTGGCGATCATGGTCATCAGCGATCGCATCTCGGCCTTCGACTGCATCTGGCATGGCGAGGGCGGTCTCAATGGCGTCCCCGGCAAGGGCGCCGCCCTGAACGCGATTTCCAACCACTGGTTCGGCCTGTTCAAGCAACAGGGTCTGGCCGACAGCCATATCCTGGAGATTCCGCACCCCTTCGTGTGGATCGTGCAGAAGGCGCGCCCGGTGATGATCGAGGCGATCTGCCGGCAATACATCACGGGCTCCATGTGGCGTTCCTACAGCAAAGGTGAGCGCGAGTTTTGCGACATCACCCTGCCCGACGGACTCAAGAAGGACCAGCGGCTGCCTGAGCTGCTGATCACACCCTCCACCAAGGGCATCCTGCGCGGCATTCCGGGCGTTCCAGAATCCGATGATGTGAACATCACGCGCCAGGATATCGAGCGCAATTATGCGGCCTTCAATTTCCGCAATCTGCAGGACATCGATTTCTACGAGAAGCTGCTGCGTGAAGGCTTCGGACTCATCAGCACGGCGCTGGAAAAGATCGACCAGGTCTTTGTCGACACCAAGTTCGAGTTTGGCTACGTGACCGACAGAAACGGGCAGGAAAAGCTGATCTACATGGATGAAGTCGGCACCCCCGACTCGTCGCGCATCTGGGACGGCCCTTCCTATCGCCAGGGCGAAGTGATCGAGAAGTCCAAGGAGGAGTTCCGCCAGCAGCTGCTGAGTCATTTCCCCGACCCGGACATCCTGCTGAACAAGGATCGCATGGCGGAGCGCAGCGCCCTGGCGCGGGACAATGCGCTGCCGGAGGAGATTCTGCTGCAGGTCTCACGCACCTATCTGGATATCGCTGCCAAGATCGTCGGTCACAGCATCGAGTTGTCCGACAACCCGCGCCAGGAAGTCATCGATGTCCTGCGTCGCGATTACGACCTGATCGTCTGAGGCTCTGGCTTCAGCGCCCGGACACCTGCGCATCGGAGCCTGCCACGAGGGCTTCGGTGCGAAACCAGGCGTAGCGCGACTGCAGGCCCACGACACGACCGACAATGATGATGGTGGGCGCCTGCACCGGATGACTGCGGACCAGTTCCGGCATCGTCACGAGATTGCCCGTCAGCACCTTCTGATTCGCCGTGGTGCCCTGTTGCACCAGCGCCACTGGCATGTCCTCGGCCATGCCATGGGCCAGCAATTGCTGGCAGATCTGCTCCAGCCCAACCAGCCCCATGTAGAACACCACCGTCTGGTTCTCGCGCGCCAGCTCCGGCCAGTCCAGATCCAGCGAGTCGCCCTTGAGATGCCCGGCCACGAAGCGCACGGACTGCGACCAGTCACGATGGGTCAGTGGAATGCCCGCATAGCAGGCACAGCCCGACGCGGCGGTGATGCCCGGAATGACCTGGAACGGAATGCGCTCCTGCGCCAGACGATCGATCTCCTCGCCCCCGCGCCCGAAGATGAAGGGATCGCCGCCTTTCAGACGCAGGACTCGATTGCCTTCCCTTGCCAGACGCACCAGCAGCTCGTTGATCTGCTCCTGCGGCAAGGTGTGATTCGAACGCTCCTTGCCCACATGAATCTTCTCGGCATCCGGACGCACACGCTGCAGGATCTCGGGTGACACGAGGCGGTCATACAGCACGACATCGGCTTCCTGCATGAGCCGCAGGGCCTTGAGCGTCAGCAGGTCGGGATCGCCGGGGCCTGCGCCGACCAGAAACACTTCACCACGGACATCCAGTTGGTCGGCCTGCGAGAGCTGCTGCTCCAGATGCCGCCGCGCCTCGTCCTCACGCCCCGCCAGCACCATTTCCTGAAACGGCCCGGACAGCAGGCTCTCCCAGAAGCGTGTGCGCCGCTTGAAGTCGCCCACCACGGACTTGACGCGGCCGCGGTAACTGGCGAGCAGCAGGCCGAGACGCCCGTAGGCTGCCGGAATGATGGTTTCCAGCTTCTGCTTGAGCTTGCGCGTGAGAATCGGCGAGGCACCACCGCTGGAGATGGCGATGACCACTGGGGAACGATCGACAATCGCCGGCACGATGAAGCTGCACAGAGAGGGCTTGTCCACGACGTTCACGGGCAGACCGCGCGCCTTGGCCCCGACGGACACCGCCGCATTCACCGCTTCGTCGTCAGTGGCAGCCACGGCCAGGAAGACGCCGTCGAGATCATTGTCCTGGAATTCGCGCAGGCACAGCTCGCCGGCGCCGGCGATCACCAGCGCCTCGAGTTGCGGTTCGATGGCCGGGGCCACGACGCGCAGACGCGCACCGGCACGATCCAGCAGCACGGCCTTCCGATAGGCGACTTCACCACCACCCACAACCAGACAGTGCTGGGCACGGACATTCAGGAATATGGGCAGAAACTGCATGGCAGAGGCCTCCGCAGGAAAAGGTGCAGGCGGATCGCCCCTGCCTCAGGCAAGACGATCCAGTCCACCCATGTAGGGACGCAGTACCTCGGGAATGGTGACGCTGCCATCCTCATTCTGGAAGTTCTCCAGGATGGCGACCAGCGTGCGGCCAATGGCCAGTCCCGATCCGTTCAAGGTGTGCAGCAATTCGGGCTTGCCTGTCTCCGGATTGCGCCAGCGCGCCTGCATGCGTCGCGCCTGATAATCCTCGAAGGTGCTGCAGGAGGAGATTTCCCGGAAGCAGTTCTGCGACGGCAGCCACACTTCCAGATCGATGGTGCGCGCAGCACTCGAACCCATGTCACCGCCACACAAGAGCATGGCGCGGTAAGGCAGGCCAAGGCGCTGCAGCACCTTCTCGGCATGGGATGTCAGCGCTTCCAGGGCGGCGTCGGACTCCTGAGGACGCACCATCTGCACCAGCTCCACCTTCTCGAACTGGTGCTGGCGGATCATGCCGCGCGTGTCACGCCCGTAGCTGCCCGCCTCGCTGCGGAAACACGGCGTGTGACAGACGAATTTCAGCGGCAGGTCTTCAGCAGGCACGATGCTGTCGCGCACCAGGTTGGTCACAGGGACTTCGGCCGTGGGGATGAGGTAGTACTCGTTCTCGCCCTCGAGCCGGAACAGATCCTCGGCAAACTTCGGCAGCTGGCCGGTGCCCAGCAGGGAGTCACGGTTGACGATGTAAGGCGTGTAGACCTCCTGATAACCGTGCTCGGTGGTATGCAGGTCGAGCATGAACTGGATCAGGGCACGATGCAGGCGCGCGGTGCTGCCATGCATGACCACGAAACGCGCACCAGTGAGCTTGGTCGCGGCAGGAAAATCCAGCGACCCCAGAGATTCGCCCAGCGCGACATGATCCTTCGGCTCGAAGGCGAATTCACGCGGGCTGCCCCAGCGACGCAATTCCACATTGCCATGTTCATCGCGGCCTTCCGGCACGCTCTCCTGAGGCACATTGGGAATGCGCATGAGCAGGTCATTGAACGCATCCTGCACGTCGGCCAGGGCCTTCTTGTTCTGCTCGAGGGAATCACCCAGATCAGCCACGGCCGCCAGCAGGGGCGCGACGTCCTGACCTGCCGCCTTGGCCTGACCTATCGCCTTCGAGCGCACATTGCGTTCGTTCTGCAGCTTTTCGGTTTCCTGCTGCAGCTCGCGCCGGCGCACATCGAGTGCGTTGACCTGAATGATGTCGAGATCGAAGTGCTTCTTCTTGAGCAGTGCTGCCAGTTTTTCAGGTTCTGTGCGCAACCATTTCGGATCCAGCATGGAGTCAGTAGTTCCTTGAGCGTGAGTCAACCATTCATGTAAGTCAGAGGGCCCGCATCAGCAGCATGCCCAGCCAGGCCCCGGCCAGACACAGCAGCACGCTGCCCGTCACATAGGCCAGCGCCGGCAGCCAGCGCCCGTCCTGCAACAACAGCAGGGTGTCCAGCGAAAACGTCGAGAACGTGGTGAACGCCCCGAGATAGCCCACCACCAGCAGGCCGCGCCACTGCTCGCTCAGCAGCAGCCGCTCGCTGATGAGCACGTAGAGCACGCCGATCACCAGCGAACCCAGCAGATTGACCAGCGCGGTTCCCCACGGAAAACGCGTGCCGGCCAGCCCGCCGATCCACAGCATCAACCAGTAACGGCAGACCGCGCCAAGCGCGCCCCCCACGGCTACGGCGAGAGAATACACCATCACGGCGCCTTCCTGTTCAGTGACTGTTCCGGATAGCGGTGCTGAGGACTCAGCCGGTCACGCTCGCGCAGGGCCTCCAGCTTCTCCCGAATGCGCAGTTCCAGCCCGTTCTCGGTGGGAAAATAGAAGCGACTGTCGCGCAGTGCCGGAGGAAAGTAGTTCTCCCCCGCCGCATAGCCGCCCGGCTCATCGTGGGCATAGCGATAACCCACCCCGTGATCGAGTGACTTCATCAAGGCGGTGGGCGCATTGCGCAAGTGCTCCGGCACCTCCAGCGAAGGGCCGTTCTGCACCTCGGCACGTGCCTGATTGTAGGCCATGTAGACGGCATTGCTCTTGGCGGCACAGGCAAGGTAGATGACCGCCTGCGCGATCACCAGTTCGCCCTCGGGACTGCCCAGTCGCGTCTGCGCATCCCAGGCCTGCAGCGCCAGCTGCAGGGCACGTGGATCGGCATTGCCGATATCCTCGCTGGCCATGCGTACCAGACGTCGAGCAATGTAGAGCGGATCGCAGCCGCCATCCAGCATGCGCACCAGCCAGTACAGCGCCGCATCCGGGCTGGAGCCGCGCACCGCCTTGTGCAGTGCCGAGATCTGCTCGTAGAACAGGTCGCCGCCCTTGTCGAAGCGGCGGGCACTGCCCTGCAGGACCTGCTCCACCACGGCCTCGTCCACGTGCAGCATGCCGTTCTCGGCCCGCGCCATGTCGACCGCGATTTCCAGAAGATTGAGCACACGCCTGGCGTCGCCGTCAGCAGCAACGGCGAGACGCTGTGCCTGCGCTGTCTCGAGCACGATGCCGCGCCCGCCGAGTCCACGCACATCGTCGCCCAGTGCCTGGTCGATGACGCGCAGCAGATCGGGCTCCTGCAGAGACTTGAGCAGGTACACCCTCGCACGGGAGAGCAGCGCATTGTTCAGTTCGAAGGAGGGATTCTCGGTGGTGGCGCCCACGAAGATCAGCGTGCCGTCCTCCACGTGAGGCAGGAAGGCGTCCTGCTGGCTTTTGTTGAAGCGGTGCACTTCGTCCACGAAGAGCACGGTCCCATGCCCACTGATGCGCTTGCGCGACTGCGCCCGCTCCACTGCCGCACGTATTTCCTTGACCCCCGACAATACGGCCGAGAGGCTCTCGAACTGACCACCGCTGGCCAGGGCCAGCAGACGGGCGAGCGTGGTCTTGCCCACACCGGGCGGTCCCCACAGGATCATGGAATGCGGCAGGCCGCGCCGGATGGCCTCGCCCAGCGGCTTGCCGGGCCCCAGCAGATGTTCCTGTCCGATGAAGTCAGTCAGCACGCGGGGACGCATGCGCGCCGCAAGGGGCTGCAAGTTGTCAACGCCGACGGCTGCCGCGGCATCCTCCTGCTCGTGCGCGAACAATGACTCGGTGATACCGCTCGACATGAGGCTCCTCAGGGACTGACGCGATTGTCCACGACCTCGATGTCGGCCGGCGGCGTGAAGATGAACTCCTCGTCAGCCAGCGGGGCATCGAGGACATGCTCGAAGAATTCCCAGAAGGTGCGCTGACCGTTGCCGTTGTCGACATGGATGGCATCCAGGCGGCGCTCGCGGAAATACAGGGTCACGCGCTCATAGAGACTCGCTGGGTCCACCGGCTCCAGCACGAACTCCCAGGCGGTGCCATTGCTAAGATCGCCCCCCGTGATGAAGTAGTCGGCCTCGATCTCGGCCATGCGGCCGCTGAGCAATTGCGCGGCCAGCTCGGAGCGCTCGGTTTCCCAGTTCTCCAGAGTGACCTGCAGCAGATCGGGCTGATAGTTCCACAGCGTCTTGCCGTCCGTGACGATCAACTCCGGGAAAGGCTCGAGCGTTTCCCAGTAGAAGCCGTCCGGGCGCTTGAGCTTGAACTTGAACTAGGCCACGATAGGAAGTACGACCACCACCGCGAGCAACAGATTTCGAAATCACTGATGAGGATGTGTGTGGTGCCGCATGGACCATCTTTGCGCCAGAATCTTGGTGTTGACCCTCTCCCGCAAACGCAAGAGAAAGTGTTTCACCTTTAGCGTGAGGACCCATCAAGAAAATC
>JALREE010000222.1 GCA_023256835.1 Pseudomonadales bacterium
ATCTGACACAACAAGCAGCGGAACAGGCAGCGCAGGGAGATCTTCAATTGCTGTGCGATCTGCAGCTTGCCTTGCAACGCCCCTATGAAGAGTTGCCCGGTCTTCGATCCCTGTACGCAAGAAGGCCGGACTGGGCGCGCCACAAGGCGGGTTGTTCGATGCTTTCCTGCAGCTCCTGAACTGGCGTTGCACCTCAGCTGGATGACAGGGGAAGGTCCAGTATCTGCAGAGTCGCCTTGGATACGCGTGCATCGCTCCCATCTTCCTGATGATTGCGCAATTCCAGGGCTGCCTTCTGCTCGACAAGCTCGCAGGGCAGGATCGCCAGCAATTCATACTGGCCCGTCTCTGTCATGGCCACACTGATGATTTCTCCGACGCTTTCATTGCCCGCCATGATCATCGAGTCGCTTGCGGCGCGAATGCCCTTGACCGTGGCCCGGTACAGTCGTTTCTTGGCGGGCGCGCGATAATGCATACGGGCCACGATCTCCTGACCCGGGAAACAGCCCTTCTTGAAATCAATGACGCCCGTGAGGTCGTAGTTCAGCAGCTGCGGCGTGTAGGTATCCTGCGTGTCGGCATTGATGTGTACGCTGCCTTGGCGAATGTCCGCGAGCTCCCATTCTTCCAGATCATCCGTGATCCCCTGATCCTCCAGCTGGTCACGAAGGTCATCGTTGTCAGTGCTGATCAGTATTTCATAGCGCGCCTGTGCATCAGGCAAACGGATGAGCAGGCAGTCCTGCTGGCAGACAACGCCATCGGCTTTCTCAGGAACAGCATGGAAAATCGATTGCAGCGTCTGCGTCGCACCTGAGCCATAAGCGCCGAAACGCTCCCAGGATGATGTCTCGATCTTGATGGCTGCCTTGGAAAAGACGATGTATTTCTCGAGGGTTTTCTTCAGAGCGAAGCCCATGCCACGTGTTGTGAGCAGGAAATAGGATGAGCCGTTGAGGAGGACGCGCATGTCGGCAATCACTCTGCCGTTGATATCGCAGTAGGCCCCGCGCACGCTCTGTGTGGACGAGACCTTGTCAATATCGCATGTGAGCTGCCCCTGCAGAAACTTGGCAGCTTCGTCCCCCGAAACGGCAAGCAGGTCGAAGTTGTTCAGGTCAGTCAGCGTAGTGGCCATGTGCGGTGCCCGGT
Source organism: Pseudomonadales bacterium (assembly GCA_023256835.1). Lineage (GTDB taxonomy): Bacteria > Pseudomonadota > Gammaproteobacteria > Pseudomonadales > Pseudohongiellaceae > UBA5078. The sequence goes on from JALREE010000222.1 coordinate 1,156, forward strand.
CGAGTTGGCGGTTTTGAGTTATCATGAAGTGCAAGGTCACACACTTCAGGTCGATACATGTTAACAGATATTGAGTACAAGAAACTTACCTGGCACAGCCGTCGCGGCATGCGCGAACTGGATCTGTTGCTGTTGCCCTTCGTAGAGCTGGCGTTGCCCAAGTTGCCTGAAGAGCAGCAACGCCTGTACCAGCGACTGCTGGACGAGGAAGATCAGGATTTGTTTTCCTGGCTGGTGCAGAGGGAGCCCGTGCCCGATGCCCGCTTGCAGAGTCTGGTGGACCTGATACGGGCGCGTCCCCATGTCCTTCCGAATTGATCTGCACCCCTCCCGTGTATTGCTGCGCTTGCAGGGGGTGCAGCTGGCCTTGGCGCTGGCTGCCTGTCTCCATCTGGTTCATGCCTCTGCGTTCGCACTGCTCCTCTGCCTGCCGCTGCTTCTTGCTGTCCGGAAGTTGGTAAAGCCGCAGCCAGGCCCGCGCGCGCTGGTCCTGATGGCGGATGAGTGGTATCTGGTGTACGAACAGGACGTGTGCAGGGCTGAACTTCAGCAATACTTCCACTGCACGGAGCACTTGCTGATTCTGCATTTCAGGATCCGCGACGCAGTACAGGACGTGATGCGGACAGAACAGGTTCTGGTGTTGCCGGACAGTGCAGACTGCAAGGCACGTCGCGCTCTGCGAGCCTTGCTGTGCTGGTACCGGTTTGCGCCCCTTGTCGTGGCCGATTGAGAAGAGGTGCGGCCCTCACGCCCCGACGATGGCGTTGACGGGCGTCAGCACGGTGTCTTGTGCCTGCGCCAGTGTGTCTGGATAGTCCACCGAGTAATGCAGTCCACGACTTTCCTTGCGAGCGATGGCGCTGTCCACGATCAGTCGGGAGACAAGCACCAGGTTGCGCAGTTCCAGCAGATCCTTGCTGACAATGTAATGCTTGTAATAGTCGGCCGTCTCTTGCTCCAGCAGTTGAATGCGTCGGCGCGCGCGCTGAAGGCGCTCGTTCTTGCGCACTATCCCCACATAGGCCCACATGAATCTGCGCAATTCGTCCCAGTTGTGCGCCACGATGATTTCTTCGGCTGATCGGGTGACCTTGCTGTCATCCCAGGCTGGAATGTGTTCCGCGAGTGGTGTGCTGGCAAACTTCTCGCGAATGTCCTCACTGGCACTGAAGGCAAGCACGAAGCACTCAAGCAGGGAATTGCTGGCCATGCGATTGGCTCCGTGCAGTCCGGTGAAACTCGTCTCGCCGATGGCATACAGATTGGGAAGATCCGTGCGACTGTGCTTGTCGACGACCACGCCACCGCAGGTGTAATGCGCTGCAGGCACGACGGGAATTCGATCGCGGGCGATATCAATGCCGAACTTGAGGCAGTTGGAATAAATGGTCGGGAAATGTTCCTTGATGAAATCGGCCGGTTTGTGGGTGATGTTCAGGAAGACGCAGTCGCAGCCCAGCCGCTTCATTTCATGGTCGATGGCCCTTGCCACGATATCGCGCGGTGCGAGTTCGCCGCGCTCATCGAAGCGAGTCATGAAGCGGGTGCCGTCCGGCAGTTCCAGCCACGCACCTTCGCCACGCAGTGCCTCCGTGATCAGGAATGACTTGGCGTGTGGATGATAGAGGCAGGTGGGATGAAATTGATTGAATTCCATGTTGGCGACCCGGCAGCCGGCACGCCATGCCATGGCAATCCCGTCACCAGTCGCACCATCGGGATTGCTGGTGAACAGATAGGCCTTGCTCGCTCCGCCGGTGGCGAGCACCACGAAACGAGCTTTGTAGACATCGACGTTGCCGGTCTGTGCATTGAACACGTAGGCGCCAGCGCAGCGGTTCTCGGGCAGGCCGAGTTTGGAATAGGTGATCAGATCGATGGCGACGCAGTTCTCGATCAACTCGATGTTGCGATGCAGTCGCGCTTTTGCCGCCAGAGTTTCGAAGACCGCACGGCCGGTCGCATCTGTGGCGTGAATGATGCGTCGATGACTGTGACCGCCTTCCTGTGTCAGGTGCAAAGGGGCCAGATTGTCTGGTTGCAGCGGCGCGCGGGCGGCAGCGATCTTGGCGTCGTGCGGGTCCACCGTGGTGAAGGGCACCCCTTGTTCGACCAGCCACTTCACGCATTCGCTGCTGTTCTCGACAACATGGGACACCATGTCCCTGTGACAAAGCCCGGCCCCTGCAACAAGCGTATCGGCAATATGGGCATCGATGCTGTCGTCGTCATCCAGCACTGCCGCGATGCCGCCTTGTGCCCAGTATGTGGCACCCTGGCTGAGCTGGCCCTTGCTGATTACAGCCACACGCGCGAAGTCAGCTGTCTTCAAGGCGAGCGTCAGTCCTGCAGCCCCACTGCCAATGACGAGAATGTCGTAGTCACGAACAGATGTGCTATCGTTGAGGCTCATGGTCACGGTGGTCGATGCCCTGGGAAAGATTCGGGGAAATGGCTGTTGTCATGGGTCGAAAGCGGCCTATATTACCGTCATGCGTACGCACAAAGCCATGCACAGCAAATTTCCGCCGGGAGGCGGGGTCGGTGAACAAGGATACAGATCAACAGCTGGTTGAGCGCACGCTCAAGGGCAATCAGGCGGCATTCAACCTGCTGGTTCTGCGCTATCAGCACAAGGTGGCAGGTCTGATTTCACGCTTCGTGAAGGATCCGCATGAAGTGGAGGACGTGGCCCAGGAAGCCTTCATCAAGGCCTATCGGGCGCTGAATCTGTTTCGTGGCGACAGCGCTTTCTACACCTGGTTGTATCGCATCGCGGTCAATACCGCGAAGAACCATCTGGTATCTCGAGGGCGCCGTCCTCCTTCGACGGATTTTGATCTGGATGATGCCGAACTCGTGGAAGATGCCAGCGCGCTGCGCGACATCGATTCGCCCGATGGACTGCTGCAGAAGGAGTACCTCGAGAAACTGATCAACGAGGCCATCGCCGAGCTGCCCGAAGACCTGCGGACGGCCTTTACCCTCCGCGAATTCTCGGGGCTCAGTTACGAGGACATCACGGAAATCATGGATTGTCCCGTTGGCACCGTGCGATCCAGGATATTCCGCGCCAGGGAAGCGATCGACAAGAAAATTCGAGATTTGATGAAGGGGTGACGGAACAAAGTCCGAAGCGCGCTGTCAAACCGTGCAACTGTCAGTCTCACGCCCATCTACCAGAGGTCATGCATGAGCAAGCAATCCAGTCAGGCCAGAGAATATGCGGAAACCCTGTCCGCCTTGATGGACGGAGAAGCTGAAGAACTCGAGCTTCGCCGCTTGTTGAAGGACATCCCCGAGCACCCGGAACTGGCGGATACCTGGAACAGATATAACCTGGCGCGCTCGGTCCTGCACAAGGAAGAGGTGTTCACGGTCTCCGAGGCCGGCAGTCAGCGCATATTGGCGGCATTGGCAGCCGAAGCGCCCCTTTCCAGCGGCAAGGCAAGTGCTCGTCGTTCCGCTGTGACCTGGCTGCCTGCTGTGGGCCGGTTTGCCATTGCGGCATCGGTGACGCTGGCTGTCTTTGTCGGCTTGCAGTCCGCGGTGGATCAGGGTGGGCCCGCCGACATGGTTGCGGGTACCGTGGATGAGCAGTCTGCAGCATCGGTCGAGCAACCGCGTGCGGCTGTCCAGGTTGCCGCCGAGACTGAATTTGGCGCAGAAGCTCAACAGCGCCTGAATGATTACATCCGGGGTGTCTCGATCCAGTTCCGCGAGAACGAACCGACGAGTCCGGGCTTCAATATCCTGCAGGATTCCCAGTTGATCCGACAGGTCAACCAGATCGAGAACTGATATCTCCCGGCGGCGGCCTCACACCGTCGTCGGGCATTCCTCGCAGTCTTCCGCTCTCTGTATTCGCGCCATCTCCAATCAAGGCTTGCCCCCCTCGCGCCTGCACTGTACTTTACGGCTGAACCAACGCTTGAAGATGTCCTGGCATCCGTCAGGAATTCGCCATGGGGAGTAGATGCATGCTCAAGTCATCCCACAGGCTCGCAGCCATTGCGTGGCAGGTGCCTTTTCTCTTTCTCGTACTGACTCTTGTTCCAGGGGCGGTCGCCCGGGCTGCCGACTTGCCGGATTTCGCGACGCTCGTCGAGCGCAACGGGCCGGCGATCGTCAATATCGCGACCATGCAACAGGCACCAGCTGTCGACAGTCAAGGCAGCGACATCGAAGAGCTGCTGCGTCGCCTGAGTCCTGACGAGCCACTGCCCCCGGAGCTCGAGGAGCGCCGTTCCCGTCCGCGTGGCGGCGTGGGTTCCGGTTTCATCATCTCTGAGGATGGCTATGTCATCACGAATCATCATGTCGTGAATGGGGCCGATCAGATCACCGTGACTCTCAATGACAGACGTGTCTTCCAGGCCCGGATCATCGGCACCGATGAATTGTCCGACGTGGCCTTGCTGAAGATCGATGCGCAGGATCTGCCCACGGTCGAGTTCGGCGACTCCGAGGCGGTCCGTGTCGGGGAATGGGTGCTGGCGATTGGCTCTCCCTTCGGGCTGGAGTTCTCTGCCGCGGCGGGCATTGTCAGTGCGAAAAGCCGGGCAGTGCCTGGCAACCAGACCAACTATGTGTCGTTCATCCAGACCGACGTGGCGATCAATCAGGGCAATTCCGGTGGCCCGTTGTTCAACCTGGACGGCAAGGTGATTGGCATCAATTCGCAGATTCTGAGCAGTACAGGCGGCTCCAACGGGATCTCCTTTGCCATCCCCAGCAATGTGGCTCTGAATGTGGTCGAACAGCTGCGCGAGACCGGCGCGGTCAGTCGCGGGTTGCTGGGCGTGTTGATCAAGGATGTCGATTTCGCGCTGGCGGAGGCCTTCTTCATGCCCAGGCCGATGGGCGCCTTCGTCGATGAAGTGCAGCCGGGAAGTCCCGCCGAGCAGGCCGGTGTGCGCAATGACGATATCATCATCGCCTTCAATGGCAGGGAGATCGAAAGCTCTTCCATGTTGCCGTTCTACGTGGGCCAGGTGCGGCCTGGCACGAGTGCGGAGCTCACCATCATGCGCGATGGCGAAACGGTGACCCTCGATGTCGTTGTGGGTGCTTTGCCGGGCAGTGGCATTGCAGCGCAGAGTGAGGCCGTTGAACCGCCGCCTGCCAACCGCCTTGGGCTGACTATCGGCGGTCTGGACCCTGAGGTGCGTGAGGCCATCGGTACTGGCGGGGTCCAGGTGCAGGAAGTTCTGGACGGTCCAGCCGAAGAGGCAGGCATGCGCGAGGGCGATGTCATTGTCGAGCTCAATCGCATGCCGGTGCCGGACATGGATGCGTTCGACAATGTGTCACGGCAGTTGCCGGAAACAGGCTTCGTGCCAGTCAGGATCATGCGCGAGGGGCGGGGAACGACCCTGGTTTTCGAGTTGAAGTAAGCCTTGCGTGTTCCAGCCGGTGGTCGCTGCATGGCGCCCACCGGTTCGGCATCCATCCGAAGGTGCTGTTGCAGCCCACTGATATTCCGCCGGAAATTCACTGACAGCTCTACTTCGATCCTGTAGACTTGCCGCCTTGGAAACATGGCCCGGAGCCATGCGCGCCGGCCCTGTGCCCCTGGTCTGTTGACCATGCCCATTAATTTCGACTTTGTGACCCTATCCTGTGAGTGATCTCAGCCACATCCGCAATTTCTCCATCATCGCCCATATCGACCACGGCAAATCCACTCTCGCAGACCGCTTCATCCAGTTGTGCGGCGGTTTGGATGAGCGGGAAATGAACGAGCAGGTGCTGGATTCCCTCGATATCGAGCGCGAGCGTGGCATCACGATCAAGGCACAAAGCGTGACGCTGCACTACGACAGCAAGGACGGCAAGCGCTATCAACTGAACTTCATCGATACGCCCGGTCATGTGGATTTCACTTACGAGGTGTCACGTTCGCTGGCCGCCTGCGAAGGTGCCTTGCTGGTGGTGGATGCCGGCCAGGGCGTGGAAGCGCAATCCGTGGCGACCTGCTACACCGCCATTGAACAGGGCCTGGAAGTGATTCCGGTGCTCAACAAGATGGATCTGCCTCAGGCAGAACCGGAAAAGGTGCGGCAGGAGATCGAGGAAATCATCGGCATCGATGCGTCCAACGCCGTGTGTGCAAGCGCCAAGACCGGCATGGGCATCGTTGACATTCTGGAAGAACTGGTCCGCCTCGTGCCGCCTCCGCAGGGCGATGTCGACGCTCCGCTGCAGGCCTTGATCATCGATTCCTGGTTCGACAACTACCTCGGCGTGGTGTCTCTGGTGCGCGTGAAGCAGGGCACCTTGCGCAAGGGCGAAAAGATCATCGCCAAGACAATCGGCAAGGCCCATCTGGTGGACGGTGTCGGAGTGTTCACCCCCAAGCGACTGGAGACCGACGTGCTGCGTGCCGGCGAGGTGGGCTTCGTTGTGGCAGGCATCAAGGAGATCCAAGGTGCTCCAGTGGGAGACACGCTCACCCACGCCGCCACAGCCGATGTTCCAGCCCTGGCGGGCTTCAAGAAGATCCAGCCACAGGTATACGCGGGCCTGTTTCCCGTGTCGTCGGACGACTTCGAGAACTTCCGCGATGCACTGGAAAAGCTCACGCTGAATGATGCCTCGCTCTACTACGAGCCCGAGAGTTCCGATGCGCTGGGATTCGGTTTCCGCTGTGGCTTCCTAGGCATGCTGCACATGGAGATCATTCAGGAGCGCCTCGAGCGCGAGTATGACCTGTCGCTGATCACCACGGCACCAACGGTGGTCTACGAAGTTCTGCTGCACAATGGCAATACCGTGCGTGTGGACAGTCCATCCGCGCTGCCTGCGGTCACATCCATTCAGGAAATGCGTGAGCCCATCGTGCTGGCCAGCATCCTGGTGCCGCATGAATATCTCGGCAACATCATCAATCTGTGCATCGCGCGCAGAGGGGTGCAGCGCGACATGCAGTTCATCGGGCGGCAGGTGTCGCTGCGCTACGAATTGCCGATGAATGAAGTCGTGCTGGATTTCTTCGACAAGCTCAAGTCCGCGAGTCGCGGCTACGCATCACTGGACTACCATTTCATTCGCTTCGAGCCTGCCAATCTGGTGCGTCTGGATGTACTCATCAACGGCGATCGCGTGGACGCTCTGGCGCTGATCGTGCATCGCGATCAGGCGCACAGCAAGGGCCGGTTGCTGGTGGAAAAAATGAAAGAACTGATTCCGCGGCAATTGTATGATGTGGCCATACAGGCGGCGATTGGCGGCCAGATCATCGCGCGTCAAACGGTCAAGGCACTGCGCAAGAACGTCACGGCCAAATGCTATGGCGGCGACGTGACACGCAAGAAGAAACTGCTGGAAAAGCAGAAAGCGGGCAAGAAGCGCATGAAGCAGGTGGGCAATATCGAAGTGCCGCAGGAAGCGTTCCTGGCGGTGCTCAAGGTGGATAGCTGATGGATATCGATTTTTCCCTGGTGCTGCTGGTGCTTGTGTTGCTGACAGGCGCCGTGGCCCTGTTTGACCGAATGGTCAACGCCGAGCCGCGGCGTCAGGCCGTGGCGAAATTGAAGGCGGTGCAGCAGCCTCCGAGCGAAGCGCTGGCTCAGGCCATCGCGGTGGCCGAGCAGGAGCCCATTGTCGTCGAGTACGCGAAATCGTTCTTCCCCGTGCTGCTTATCGTGCTGCTGCTGCGCTCCTTTCTGGTCGAACCTTTCCAGATTCCCTCCGGTTCCATGATCCCCACGCTGGAGGTCGGTGACTTCATCCTCGTGAACAAGTACACCTATGGGCTGCGTCTTCCAGTGGTCGGCACCAAGATCGTCGAGATCAACGAGCCGAAGCGGGGTGAGGTGATGGTGTTCATCCCGCCGCACGACAGTCGCTACTTCATCAAGCGCGTGGTGGGACTGCCGGGCGATACCATTCGCTATGAAGACAAGGTGCTGTACAT
>JALREE010000226.1 GCA_023256835.1 Pseudomonadales bacterium
CAGCCCAGCCACACGCGCGCATTGCGGAACAGGCGCAGCGTGGGCGCATCTTCCAGCCAGTGCGACGGCCGCCAGGAGTTCTGCACGGCGCGGAACACGCGCTCCGGGTGCGGCATCATGATCGTGGCGCGACCATCCGCACTGCACAGCCCGGCGATGCCCTGCGGCGAGCCGTTCGGGTTCAGCGGGTAGCGTTCGGCAATGTCGCCGCGATGGTCGGCATAGCGCAGCGCGATGCCAGCGGCAGACTGCAGCGCCGCCATGTCCGACGCACTGCGGAATTCCGCCTGGCCCTCGCCATGAGCGACGGCAATCGGGAAGCGCGAGCCGGCCATGCCGGTGAAGAAGGCGGAATTGGACTCGCCCACCAGCACCTGCGCGGTGCGGGCCTCGAACTGCTCGGAGCGATTGCGCACGAAGCGCGGCCAGGCCTGTGCCCCGGGGATCAGATCGCGCAGCAGGGACACCATCTGGCAGCCATTGCACACGCCCAGGGTCAGGGTGGTCTCGCGTTCGAAGAAGGCCAGGAACTGCGCCCGCAGCCGCTCGTTGTGCAGGATGGACTTGGCCCAGCCGCCGCCGGCACCCAGCACGTCGCCGTACGAGAATCCCCCACAGGCCACCAGGGCATTGAACTGCTCGAGCCTGACGCGGCCACTGAGCAGGTCGGTCATGTGCACATCCACGGCGTCGAAGCGCGCTCGCTCGAAGGCCGCGGCCATCTCCACCTGTCCGTTCACGCCCTGCTCACGCAGTACAGCGACTTTCGGTCGCACGCCGGTGTTGATGTAAGGCGCTGTGATGTCGGCATTGACGTCGAAGCTCAGCTGCACCTGCAGGCCCGGGTCCGTCGCGTCCAGCAGGGCATCGAATTCCTCGCGGGCACATTCGGGATTGTCGCGCATGGCGGCGATCTCGTGACTGGTCCTGGCCCACAGCCGCTGCAGGCGCACGCGACTGGCCTCGAACAGCAGCCGGCCGCCGTGCAGCACGCGCAGCTCGTCGCGGGCATTGAGCGAGCCCACCACTGCCGCGCAGTCCGACAGACCGTGCTGCTCGATCATCTGCAGCACGGCATTCATCTGCGCGCGCTGCACCTGCAGCACGGCACCGGCCTCTTCGCTGAAGAGCACGCGCACGGCGTCGGCGTCTCCAGCAACCAGCAGTTCGTCGAGGCGCAGGTCCACGCCCGTGTGACCGGCGAAGGCCATTTCGGCCACGGTGGCGAACACTCCGCCGTCTGAGCGGTCGTGATAGGCGAGCAGCAGGCCGGCCTTGTTGAGCTGCTGGATCAGGGTGAAGAAGTTCTTCAGATCCGCTGGATCGTCCAGATCCGGTGCCTCCGCACCGATCTCGCGATACACCTGGGCCAGGGCCGAACCGCCCATGCGATGGCGGCCGTGTCCCAGATCAAGCAACAGCAGGTCCGTCTCGCCGGCATCCAGGCGCAGCTGGGGCGTGCAGGTGCGGCGAATGTCCTCGACCGGCGCGAAGGCGGAAATGATCAGGGACAGCGGCGCGATATTGCTGCGTCGCGTGTCGCCGTCCTGCCAGACCGTGCGCATGGACATCGAATCCTTGCCCACCGGCACGCAGATGCCCAGCGCCGGACAGAACTCCATGCCGACCGTCTTCACGGCCGCGTAGAGTCTGGCGTCTTCGCCCGGGTGGCCTGCCGCGACCATCCAGTTGGCCGACAGCTTGATGTCGCCGATGTCGTCGATCGCCGCACTGGCG
>JALREE010000140.1 GCA_023256835.1 Pseudomonadales bacterium
AACGCGTTTCTGGCTGATTGATGCCACGCTGCGGCCGGCCTTGGCGGTGGCAGGGTGGGTTGCTCAGGACCGTGAGCCGCCTGGATGGCGGCGAGTCGAGCCCCCATGGATGGGTTCACGGCGTGTCACCCAATGCCGCCCCGGCCTCGCAAGCTCCTATGACTGCCCCTGAAAATGCCGCAACCGAACACCCGACGCGTACAGACACAGCATGTACAGCCCCAACCCCCCGAAAGTCAGCACACTCATCCACAGGATCCGCGTCCAGGTGCCCCAGTCCAGCCACTCCTGCCAGTCGCCGGCCAGCCACCACAGGAACGCGCTCATCAGCACATTCGCCAGCAGCAGGCGCAGCAGGAACAGCCCCCAGCCCGCCTGGAAGCGGAACACATTCTGGCGGATCAGGCCCAGCAGCAACAATCCCGCGTTGAGCACGGCCGCCAGCGAGGTCGCCAGCGCCAGCCCGGTGTGGCCGAAGTCGAAGACGAACACGAGCACCAGGTTCATCACCATGTTGGCCACCATGGCCACGATGCCGATGCGCACCGGCGTGCGGGTGTCCTGCCGCGAGTAATAGCCCGGCGCGAAGATCTTGATCGCCATGAAGGCCAGCAGGCCCAGGGTGTAGGCCTGCAGACTGCTGGTGACCTTGCCCACGTCATCCACGCTGAAGTTCTGGCCCTGGAACAGCGTGATGATCAGTGGCTGTGCCAGCAGGATCAGGGCCAGGCTGGCAGGCACCGCGATCAGCAGCACCATGCGCAGGGCCCAGTCCAGCATGGCGGCGAATTCGTCCAGCGACTTGTCGGCATGCTTGCGCGACAGGCTCGGCAGCACCACGGTGGCGATGGCGATGCCGAAGATGCCCAGCGGCAGCTCCACCAGCCGGTCGGAGAAATACAGCCAGGACACACTGCCCGACACCAGCAGCGAGGCGATGAAGGTGTCCAGCAGCAGGTTGATCTGGCTGACCGACACACCGAACAGAGCCGGGATCATGAGGCTCATGATGCGCCTTACACCCTCGTGCTGGCGGTTCAGCAGGGGGATGGGCAGCAGCCGCAGCCGCGCCAGGGCCGGCAGCTGGAACACCAGCTGGGCGATGCCGGCCACCAGCACGCCCAGGGCCAGGGCCATTTCGGGTCGCGTCATGTACGGGCTCAGCAGCACGGCCGCCCCGATCAGGGCGACATTGAGCAAGGAGGGCGTCAGCGCCGGAATGGCGAACTTGTCGTAGCTGTTGAGAATGGCGCTGGCGAACGCGGCCAGGGAGATCAGCAGCAAGTAAGGAAAGGTGATGCGGAACATGTCCACGAACAGGCTGAACTTGTCGGCGTTGTCGCGAAAGCCCCAGGCCAGGGGAATGGCCAGCAGCGGCGCGGCGAGCACCACCACCATGGTCAGCACCAGCAGCACGGAGCCGAGGCTCGCCGCCACCGCATCGACGAGTTGCTTCACCTCGGCATGACTGCGCTGAGAGCGGTACTCCGACAGCACGGGCACGAAGGCTTGGTTGAAGGCGCCTTCGGCAAACAGACGACGCAGGAAATTGGGAATCTTGAAGGCCAGGAAGAAGGCGTCGGTGCCATCGCCCGGGCCGAACATGCGGGCAAGCACGACGTCCCGGGCCAGCCCGAGCACACGGGACACCATGGTCATGCTGCCGGTCACGGCGCTGGAGCGCAGCAGACCGCCGCGGGGACGCGGGCTCTTCTCTTCTGGCACTGGGTTCTGGGGGCTGGGTGTCATCTCGTCCAACTTGGTCTGCGGGCTGCCGGAGTGGGCGCGGCGGTGGGAGCGGGCTTGCCTGCGAATCCGGCACTGAACCGAGGCGGTGCTGTCTGTCAGTGCCTTGGCAGACCGTGAGCCGCCCGGACGGCGGCGAGTCGAGCCCCCATGGATGGGTTCACGGCGTGTCTGCCAAGGCACTGACAGACAGCGCTGCCGCTTCGAAGCTCAATTCGCAGGCAAGCTCGCTCCCACCGCTGCACCCACTCCCACCCCATCAACAATCTCAGCGATTCAAAGCCCGCAGCATCCAGGCTGTCTTTTCATGGATACGCATGCGATCCGAGGCCAGCGAGGCTGAGGACTCATCCCCCGCCGCCTGCGCCAGCGCCAGCACCTTGCGGCAGGTACGCACCACCGCCTCGTGGCCCTGCGTCAGGATGTCCACCATCTCCCGACCCGACGGAATCGTGTCCACTTCATGAATCGCACTCAGCCGCGCGAATTCCTTGTAGGTGCCCGGCGCGATCACGTCCAGCGCACGGATGCGCTCCGCCACTTCGTCCACCGCTAGGGCCAGCTCCGTGTACTGCTCCTCGAACATCAGGTGCAGTTCGCGGAACTGCGGGCCCGTGACGTTCCAGTGGAAATTGTGGGTCATCAGATAGAGCGTGTAGGAATCGGCCAGCAGGTGCTTCAGACCTTCCGCGATTTTCAGGCGATCGCTTTCCGCGATCCCGATGTCGATGCTGCTCATGGGTGTCTCCTTGGACATGAATACGGGCTTCAGTTCATTCAGAGGTGGCGGATCACTCGGATGCAAGGCCGGCGTAGACTGTCTGCACATCGTCGTCGCCGTCGATGGCATCGAGGAAGGCTTCCACTTCCTCCAGGGCCTCTCCACTGAGTTTCACCGGATTCTTCGGGCGATAGCCCAGCTTGGCCGACTCCACCTTGAAACCAAAATTCGGCAGCGCCTTGCACACGGCATCCAGGTCCGTGGGTTCGGTCAGGAACAGCGTGCCGTCGTCGCTCACTTCCAGATCCTGCGCTCCGGCCTCGATGGCGGCCAGTTCCGGGTCGGCATCCGCCGCCACCGGCACGGCCTCGATCATGCCCAGGTAGTCGAAGTCCCAGGCCACGGAGCCGGAGCTGCCCAGCTGCCCCTTGCGGAACAGCACACGCATGCTGGAGTAGGTGCGATTGGTGTTGTCGGTCAGGCATTCCACGATCACGGGCACCTGATGCGGCGCGAAGCCCTCATAGAGGGCCTTCTCGTAATGCACGGCGTCATCGAGCAGGCCGGCCCCTTTCTTGATGGCGCGCTCCAGGGTCTCGCGGGTCATGGAGGCCTTCTTGGCGGCTTCCACCGCCAGACGCAGTCGCGGGTTCATGTCCGGGTCGGCGCCATTGCGCGCGGCCACCATGATTTCCTTGGTGAGTTTGGTGAAGATGCGGCCCTTGGCGTTGGCCGCCAGCTCTTTGTGCTTGGCTTTCCACTGTGCGCCCATGTGCGGTCTCGTTCTGTCTGTCGCTGTGAATTGCCCGGTATTTCGCGGGATTGAAGACCGCAGATGATACGTGCTGGCGCAAGCCTCAGACAACTACAAACTGGCCCATCATGCCGTGGTCCTCATGCTCGAGAATATGGCAGTGGTACATGTAGGGATGTACCGGGTCCGGGTGTCCGGCGAAGCGCGCGATGACCCGCACCGTCTCGGAGATATGCACGCGCACAGTGTCCTTGAGGCCACGCTCCTCCGGGGGCGGCGGCTGGCCGTTGCGGTCGAGGATCTCGAAGTGGACCTTGTGGATGTGGAACGGGTGGATCATGGGCGAGACATTGCGCAGCTCCCAGATTTCCACGGCGCCCTCCTGCACCTCGAAGTCGATGCGATTCATGTCCATGCTCAAACCATTGAGCTTGAACACCCCGCCGCCGAAGCCACCGCCATTGCCGCCGCCATTGCCGCCACCCCCCGCGCCACGCCCTTCCCTGCCGCCGCCATTGCCCGGCCCGTTGCCCATGCCAAGCTGGAACAACCGCGTCACGGTGGCGTCCTGCTCCTGCAGGCGCGTCAGGGTGGTGAGCGCAGCGGGCAATGCCGCCGACGGCGCGAGCGTGACAGTCGGGCGGATCTCCAGGACATCGAAGGCGTCCTTGTCGAGCGAGCGCATCATGCCGTTCATCTGCCCGTTGTAGAACGCGGGATACGGCGACACGGGCAGATTCACCAGGTAGAACGGCTGGCCAGGGGCGATGTCCAGCACGATCTCTGCCCGTTCGCCCGGCGAGAGCGTGACCTTCGAGACCTGCAAGGGCGCCTCGAGGAAGGAACTGTCACCGGCGATCAACGCAAAGGGCTGCTCATCACTGCGCGCGATGGTGAAACTGCGGGCATTGGCCGCATTCAGCAGGCGCAGGCGCAGCTTCTGCGTGCTGACCTCCAGATACGGCGCCAGCGTGCCATTGACCAGCAGGGTCTCGCCGCGCACGCCGCGCATCAGGGTGCTGACATCCGTCGGGTACTCCAGCACGCCGTTCTCGCCGAAGCGACGGTCCTGCAGGATCAGCGGCACATCGTCCACGCCGTAGCGTGACGGCAGCTCCAGCGCGGCCGTCTCGGCGCTTTCCACCAGCAGCATGCCGGCCAGTCCGTGATAGACCTGAGGCCCGGTGCGGTGATGCAGATGGGAGTGATACCAGCAGGTGGAGGCGTGCTGATCCAGCGTGAAGCCGGCCTGCCAGCGCGCGTCCGGCGCGATGATCTGGTGCGGGCCGCCATCCATCACCGCCGGCACATTCAGGCCGTGCCAGTGCAGCGTGGTGGCTTCACTCATGGCGTTGTGCACATCGATGGCAATGGGCTCGCCGCAGCGCAGGCGCAAGGTCGGCCCCAGATAGCTGCCGTTGATGCCCAGCGTGGCGGTCTCGAATTCGGGGAAGAAGCGCGTCAGGCCGTGCTGTGTCTGCAGGGCAAAGTGGCGCACGCCATCGCGCAGTTCACCTTCCAGCAGCTCGGGAATGCGCAGGGGGTTCTGCCCTACCGGCCCGGGCGCGA
>JALREE010000165.1 GCA_023256835.1 Pseudomonadales bacterium
GATCGGCAACGGCAGTGGTCTTGTCCACGGGGATCTCCTGGGTGGGGGTTGCGGTGTTCATTCGATGACGACCTTGGCGGACTTGACGAGGGCAGCAAACTTATCGGTTTCTTCCTTGATCTGGCGGGCCATGTCTTCCGACTTATTGCCAATCGGCTGAGCACCGATTTCATTCATACGTTTGACAAAATCGGGGGACTGAATGATCTTGGCCATCTCGACGTTGAGCCGAGCCAGCACGTCCTTGGAGGTAGCGACGAATGATTTCAAGGTGCCTTTCCCGCCTTTTTGGCAAGCAACTTGGCCAGCGACACATGGGGCTTCTTGGGATCGTGCGCCCGCTTGGCTACAGGCTTGGGCGCGGTCTTGCGCGGGCGCGCCTTGGCGTAGCGCTTGAGCGGTACCAGGCGTGCCTGCTCCAGCAGCCACTGCGCCATGACGAGCGCGCTCAGGCCGTTGAAGACCTCCCAGTCCTCGGGCTCGACGATCTCGTCCAGGCTCAGGGCGCTCGATCGCATGTGGTTCGACATGGCATGGCTCGACAGCTTGGCCTGGATCTCGGCTCCATGCGCGGCGCGCAGCGCCGCCTTGACCACGCCCAGCACGTTGAAGACTACCATGGCGCAGGCCAGCGCAAACAGCGCTGCGGGCGGATAGCTCAGCGTGTTGACCTCGCAGCGCAGTTGCACAGTCAGATGCAGGAAGGCGCGCTCGATGGTCCAGCGCTGGCGGTACAGCCGGGCCAGCGTGGGCGCATCGGCCACGCTCTCGGGCACGGTGCTGAGCAGGTACAGCTCGCTCTCGCCGTGGCGCGTGGGCGCGTCGAGTTCGACCCGTATGCGCCGCAGCTTGACGCCCTCGCGCCCGTCGGGGCGGGGCTTGAGCTGCACCCACTGCTCGCTCACGACGCTGTCGGCGCCCTCGGGCCGCGCCTGCCCCCGCATCGCCTCCAGCGGCTTGACGCGCACATGGTCGTGCTCGCGGATCAGCGAGTACGCGCCTCGGTCCTCCAGCTCGCCCAGGAAGCCCTCGGTGCAGAAGTTGCGGTCCGCCAGCCACACCTGGCGCGCACCCACCAGCGGCCCCACCTGCCCCAGCAGCGAGCGCTCCTGCGCGTGCCCGTCCTCGCACGGCACGATCGCCTCGATCGTCTCGCGCTGCGGATCGAACACCACCAGCGCCTTACCCGGCAGCGGCGCGGCCGTGCTCGCGCGCGTGACTTTCAACCGATGCTGACGCCCGTTCAAGCAGTTGCCGTCGAGCACCCGTACCGGCAGCCCCGCCAGCACCTCCACCGCCGCCCCGGGCAGGGCATCGATCACCTCGCGCGAGCGCTGCGCCGCAAAGCTCACCAGCGCCGCCGAGGTACTCGGCTCCAGGCCGTTAAGCTTGTTATACACCGACGCCAGCGACACCCCCACGTCGGCCTCGGCCTCCAGCCACGCCGCCCGGATCGAGCCGCTTTGGCGCAGCACCACCTGCGTCATCAGCTCGAACAGGGTCGAGAAGAGCAGCTTTCTCGTGTACTGCTGCTGCGCCACCGTCTCGAACCAGCGGTCGAGCTGCGTCGCATCGAGCTCGCGCTGCAGCAGCGCGCGCATCATCACCGGCAGCGGGGCCTTCTCCGCGAAGCGCTTGAGGAGGGGGCTGAAGTTCATCATCTGGCCATCACGTCTTGGTTGTTGCGACCTGCCATTGTCAGGGCGCCCAGGGCGACTGCCGCCGGCCTCGCGGTCACCTTGAAATCACTCGGCGCTAGCGGGAAGACCTACGCCATCCGGCACTGCAGCCTCGACTCCATCATCACGGTGTGCTAGCGGAACATCTCGGCGTGGGTACCGCTGCGAACGAAGACTACCAGTCCGTGCTTGCCAGCGTTATCCGGAAATTCTGGATAACTGCCGCTGACGGGAAGAGCTACGCCACCCAACACGAATGATTTCAAGGTGCCTTTCCCGCCTTTTTGGCAAGCAACTTGGCCAGCGACAC
>JALREE010000133.1 GCA_023256835.1 Pseudomonadales bacterium
GGTTCCACTTCCTCGAGCGGCACGGGCGCATTCACGCCGGTGCGGAATTTCAGCAGGCCGCGCAGCGTGCAGTTGCGGGTGGTCTGCTCGTTGGTGTGCTTCGCGAAGGCGGCATAGGCCTCGGTGCTGTTGTTGCGCGCAGCCACCTGCAGGTTGGCGATGCTGGTCGGGTCCCACATGTGGCCGTCGCCACCATTGCGCCAGTGGAAATCGCCCGGGTTGGTCAGCACGGGCAGGCGGTTGACTTCCTGCAGCGGGTAACCCACGCGGTGACGGCGCTCGGTCTCCTCGATCAGGGTGGCGAAGTTCACGCCCTGCACGCGGCTGGCGGTGCCGACGAAGCAGCGGTTGATGATGTCCTCGGCCAGGCCCACGGCTTCGAAGATCTGCGCGCCCTTGTAGGACTGCAGCGTGGAGATGCCCATCTTCGCCATGACCTTGAGCATGCCCTTGCCCACTGCCTTCTTGTAGGCGTAGACGAGGTCGTCCTCGGTCTCGAACTTGCTGCCCAGCAGCCCGTCGTTGCGCGCCTGCCACAGAGCCTCGAAGGCCAGGTAGGGGTTGATGGCGTCGGCGCCGTAGCCGGTCAGCAGGCAGTGATGGTGCACTTCACGGGCTTCGCCGGTTTCCACGAGGATGCCGATCAGCGAACGCTGGTGCGAGGCGATCAGGTGGTGGTGCACGGCGCCGCAGGCGATCAGGGCACTGAGCGGAATGCGCGTCGCACTGATGGCGCGGTCGGACAGGATCACGAAGGCGTAGCCGGCCTCGATGGCGGCACTGGCCTCGGCGCAGATGCGGTCGAGCGCGACATGGAAGCCATTGGGCTGGGTGCTATCATAGGTGATGTCGATCACGCGCGAGCGCATGCCGCGGTGATTCATCGCACGCAGATTGCTCAGCTCCTTGTTGGAGAGGATCGGATGCTCGAGGCTCAGGCGGTGCGCCTGGGCTTCGGTGGTCTCCAGCAGATTGCCTTCCGGCCCGATGAAGCACTGCAGCGACATCACGACTTCTTCACGGATGGAGTCGATGGGCGGATTGGTGATCTGGGCGAACAGCTGCTTGAAGTAGTCGTAGATCATGCGCGACTTGTCTGACAGACAGGCCAGCGCGGAGTCGTTGCCCATGGAGCCGAGCGGGTCACGCACTTCGGTGACCAGCGGCAGCAGCATGAACTGCATGGTTTCCGTGGTGTAGCCGAAGGCCTGCATGCGCTGCAGCACGTTCTCGGCATCCAGGGAATGGGCGGCCGTGTCGGTGGCGATGTCGTCCAGGGTCACTTTCTGGTTGGCCAGCCACTGGCCATAGGAGCGACGGCCGGCGATGTCCTGCTTCAGTTCTTCGTCGGGAATCAGGCGGCCCTGCTCGAAATCCAGCAGGAACATGCGGCCCGGCTGCAGACGGCCTTTCAGCTTCACGCGCTCGGGAGCCACGTGCACCACGCCCACTTCCGAGGCCATGATGACCTTGTCGTCGTGGGTGACGTAGTAGCGGCTGGGGCGCAGGCCGTTGCGGTCGAGCACGGCGCCGATGTAATGGCCGTCCGAGAACACGATGGAGGCGGGGCCGTCCCAGGGTTCCATCAGCGCGGAATGGTATTCGTAGAAGTCCTTCTTGGAGGCCGGCATGTTGACGTCGGACTGCCAGGCTTCCGGGATCATCATCATCACGGCTTCCTGCAGGGAGCGGCCGGACATCAGCATGAATTCCAGCACGGCGTCGAAGGAGCCGGAGTCGGAGCAGTCCGCATCGATCACCGGGAACAGCTCGCGCATGTTCTTGCCGAACAGCTCGCTCTTCACGGTGCCTTCACGCGCCACCATCTGGTTGACGTTGCCGCGCAGCGTGTTGATCTCGCCGTTGTGGCTCATGAAGCGGTTGGGCTGCGCACGGTCCCAGGACGGGAAGGTGTTGGTGCTGAAGCGTGAGTGCACCATGGCCAGATGCGTTTCGCATTCCGGGTTGGTCAGGTCGAGATAGAACGGGAACAGCTGGCCCGGGGTCAGCATGCCCTTGTAGACGATGACCTTGGTGGACACGCTGCAGGCATACAGCATCTTGGCCTGGCTCAGCGAGGCATCCCCGCGCAGCTTGTGCGTGAAGCGCTTGCGAATGACATACAGGCGACGCTCGAAATCCTCGCGGCTCAGACCGGCTTCGGCGCCGACATAGAGCTGGGCGATATGCGGTTGCGCGGTGCGGGCGGCCGGGCCGACATCCGCACCCACCGGGTCCACCGGCACATCGCGCCAGCCCAGCAGGGTCTGGCCTTCCTCGGCGATCATGGCATTGATGGTGGCCACGCACTTGCTGCGCTCGCCTTCGAGCTGCGGCAGGAAGATGTTGCCCACGGCGTACTGGCCAGGCGCCGGCAAGGTGATGCCGAGCTCTTCGCGGGCAATGCGGGCGAAGAAGCTGTGCGGCAGCGCCATGAGGATGCCGGCGCCGTCACCGGTGTTGGCCTCGAAGCCGCAGCCGCCGCGGTGATCCATGCGGGAATTCAGATGATAGGCGTCCAGCATGATCTGATGGCTGGGGCGACCCTTGATATCGGCCACGAAACCTACGCCGCAGGAATCCTTTTCATTGCTCGGATCATAGAGGCCGGTTTTTTCCGGGTAGCCGAAAGTGAAGGGCGAGTGGGCTTTGATGCTCATAGATCTACAGGTCTCATCTGTCCGAAAGTCGTTTACGTTTCGTCTGCAGCGCCGTCAATCGGCAACGAATCACGAACCGGCGAAGCCTCGGAGGCGAAAATCTGCTCGAGGGAATGAGTAATCTGACGCGGTTGCAGGCGAACTAGTCGAGTCCCTTGCAGCAGCGTGCCATGTTGAATGACGCAGCCTGCCATGAAATTCAGGGCGCACGAACCCCGGGAGGTGTATCCCACGAGGGCCGGCCACAATAACACTCAAAAAGAATAAGTCAAGCCGGCGGAATTGGCCTGAAAGCCCCTTGTGATGGGGCTTTCAGGCATGCGTCAGGCGGCCCGTGGCGCGGGATCTGCCCCCGGTCGCGTAGCTTGATAAAAGCAGACTCGTGGATTACCCTTGCTGTCCTTACCAATCGCAGTTCCCTCTATACCACCTGTTTTAGGGAGGCTAAGTCAGCCTGTGAATCCAAAACTAACTAGACGTCGATTTATCAAGGGGGTCATCGCCTCTGGCGTGGCTGCCGCTTCCACATCCCTGTGGTATTCAGCCTCCGGGCAGAACCGGCCCGCAGGTGCAGTCGAGCGACTGCTGACCATCAACGTCAACGGCCAGTCGCGCCGCGTCGACGTCGCTCCCCAGGAGACACTGGCTCACACCCTGCGCTACAAGCTCGGTCTGACAGGTGCCAAGCTCGGCTGCAACCGTGGCGAGTGCGGTTCCTGCACGGTGCTGGCAGATGACGTGAACATCTATTCCTGTTCCACGCTCACGCATGAAGTGAAGAACAAGGCCATCCTGACCGTGGAAGGTCTGCGTGCTGCCGACGGCACTCTGCACCCCGTGCAGGCTGCCTTCATTCAGGAGCTGAGCCCCGCCTGCGGTTTCTGCACTTCCGGCCAGATCATGTCTGCTGTGGCGCTGCTCAAGTCCAACCCCCGTCCGACCCGCGCCGAAGCGCGTCAGGCGTTGTCCGGCAACCTCTGCCGCTGCGGGGCCTATGATCACTATCTGAATGGCGTAATGCGCGCCTCGGGGCAACTGTCATGACCTATATGCATATCGGTAAAGATTTCACTCCTCCCGACATCGAAGGCAAAGTCACCGGTGCGGCACGTTATGCCGAAGACTTCCGTCGTGACGGCCTGGTGTTTGCCCGTCTGCTGACCAGTCCGATTCCGGCCGGTCGTGTGGTCAACATCGACGCCTCTGAAGCCCTGGCCATGCCGGGTGTTCTGGGCATCTTCACCGCCGACGACCTGCCCGAGTCCAAGCCGCCCGCAAACCCGGCGCTGGCCAAGGAATTCATCACCTATATCGGTCAGCCCATCCTGGCCGTGGCCGCTGAAAGCGAAGAGCTGGCAGAAGCCGCGATCGAGCGCATCGTGGTCGAGTACGAGCGTCGCCCCTTCGTGGTCGATCCGCTGGAAACCCTGATCGAAGGGGGGCCGGATCCGTACCCCATGGGCAACTCCCTGATCCGCACCGGTGAAGCTGCAGCGGGCACCACCGCATCAGGCACTGGCGTCGGGCAGATCAAGTGGACGGCCGACCAGGTCGCCTCCTTCCGTGCCGGCCGTTTCCCGACAGGTGCCAACTTCCCGGAAGAGTGGATGTACGGTGACGTCGATGCCGCTTTCGCGCAGTGCTCCACCATCGTCGAAGAGCCCTTCGTGACCATCGGTTACCCGCACCACTCTCTCGAATCCCGCACCGGCATGGCCTACTGGGAAAACGGCAAGTGCTACTTCCACGGTTCACTGCAGAGCCACACCGTCGGTCACGATGCCCTGTCCGCCATGTTGGAGATCGACCCGGCCAATCTCGTGTTCATCAACGAGAACACAGGCGGCGGCTTCGGTTCCAAGATATTCCCGTACCCGACCATGGCGGTCACCGGCCGTTTCGCCCGCAAGCTGAACCGTCCGCTGCAACTGCGCATCACCCGCGCCGAAGAGTTCTACATCGGTTCCGCACGCTCCGGCATGCAGGGCTGGATCAAGGTCGGTCTGCGTGACAACGGTCGCGTCGGCGCCGTCGACGTCGCGATTGTGGGCGATGCCGGTGCAGGCGGCGGTGCCAGCGGCAGTTCAGCCGCCGAGCACATCTCCATCATGTACCAGCCCGAGAACATGCGTTTCCGCGGCATGTCCCTGTACACCAACACCGCTCCGCGCGGCGCTCAGCGTGGCCCGGGCCAGAACGAGATGGCTGCCGTGCTGTCCCCCATCATGGACAAGGCTGCCCGTCAGGCCGGCATCGACCTGGTGGAATTCCGTCGTCTGAATGCTCCAGGCATGGAAGCGAAGATCGGTCCCCGTCAGGGCGGCCTGTCCAGCTCCTATTACCCGGAAGCGCTGCAGATGGCTGCCGCCGAGTTCGGCTGGGAACAGAAGAAGGCACTGCCCCGTCAGATCAGCGCCACCAAGGTGCGCGGCATCGGCGTCGGCGAGGGTTACCACTCCGCCGGGGCCAGCGGCTATGACGGCCTGCTGCGCATTGCGCCGGACGGCAAGATCTACCTGCACACCGGTGTCGGCAACCTCGGCACCTACTCCTATGCCGCCGTCGTGCGCGCCGCTGCAGAAGCCCTGCAGTGCAGCTGGGAGAACTGTGTGGTCGTGCACGGCCGCACCGACTACCACCTGCAGCACAGCACCTACCAGGGTGGCAGCAACACGATGTTCACTGAAACCCGTTCCAGCCACGTGGCTGCGATGGATGCGATCCGCAAGCTGAAGGAGATCGCGGCTGCCCAGTTTGGCGGTGCGGCAGATGACTACAGCATCGGCGGCGAGCGCGTGTTCCTGACCAGCGACAGCAGCAAGGGCATGACCTACGGCGAAGCTGCGCAGAAAGCCATCGAGATGGGTGGCGAGTACAGCGGCGCGAGTTTCCCGGAAGACATCCACAACACCACCAAGCGTGCTGTGCAGGGTCTGGCCGGCACCGGTCTGATCGGCGTGGGCAAGGACACCCTGCCCAAGTCCGGCACCACGCCGGGCTTCGCGGTCGCGATGGTCGAGATCGAGCTGGACACTGAAACCGGCAAGTTCGACATCCTCAACTACACCGGTATCGCCGAGTGCGGCACCATCGTGCATCCGCTCGGTCTGCGTCAGGCCATGAACGGCGGCGGCGTCTGGGGCTTCGGCATGGCGGGCTATGAGCGCCACGTCTACGACCCGCAGAACGGTCTGCCTGCCAACGTGGGCCTCTACCAGTCCAAGCCGCCGACATACCTCGACGTGCCAGTGCAGATGAACTGCAGTGCGACTGACATGCCCGATCCGCAGAGCCCGGTGGGCGCGCGCGGTATCGGCGAGCCCGCACAGGGTTGCGCCGTGGCCGCTCTGATGAGTGCGATCTCCGATGCGCTTGACGGTCACCTGTTCAACCGTACCCCGGTGACGCCGGACATGATTGTCAACCACATCGCGCAGAACGGCTTCAACACTGGCGACCTGAAAACGAATACATTCTGAGGTTTAAGCTATGTCATCACACGACGTAATGCCCGAGATGGGCCTCTACCAGCCCGTCTCGGTAGAGGATGCAGTAGGCCTGGCCAGTCAGCTCGCCGAGCGCGGCTGGCTGGTCGGCGGTGGCCAGGATACCTATGGATGGCTGAAGGATCGCGCCAAGCGTCCGGAAGTCCTCGTCGACCTGAAAGGGATCGAGTCCATGCGCGGTGTCCGTGAAACCGCAGACGGAATCGAGATCGGCGCCCTGGTCACCCTGACCGAGATCACGCGCAACCCGCTGATCACCGAGCGTTATGCGCTTCTGGCCCAGGCCGCCGGCCGTGTCGCCAGCCCGCAGATCCGCAATGTGGGCACCCTGGCCGGCAACGTGGCCCAGGACGCCCGCTGCTGGTACTACCGCCGTGGTCTGAACTGCTACCGCGCCGGTGGCAATCTCTGCTACGCCGACACGCCGGAAGGCATGAACCGCGAACACGCGCTGTTCAATACCAGCCGCTGTGTGGCCGTATCCCCGAGCGACACCGGCACTGCCCTGGTGGCCCTGGAAGCCCAGATGGTCATCAGCAGCTCTTCCGGTGAGCGCGTGGTGGATGCCGAAGACTTCTTCGTCGGTCCGAACCTCGACATCCGCCACATGACTGTGCTGCGTCCCGGCGACATCCTGACTGCCGTGCGCATCCCCGCCAAGTGGGCCAATGCCGAGTTCTACTTCGAGAAAGTGGCAGACCGCAACGTCTGGGACTTCGCCCTGGTCAGCATCGCGGCTGCAATGCGCGTCAACAACGGCGTGATCGAGGATTCCCGTCTGGTGGCCGGCGCCGTGCAGTGCACGCCGCGTCGTCTGACCAGCGTCGAATCCGCCATCCGCGGCAAGGCCCGCAACCAGGAAACCGCCGACCAGGTGGCCAGCCTGGCCGTTCAGGGCGCACAGCCCCTGAACTTCAACCACTTCAAGATGCCCTTGATGGAAAATCTTGTGAACAGGGCAGTACGCGGTCACGCGTGATCCGGGCCCGGCGTGCGCCTCTGTCACGGCCGCAGTCTCAAGCACTGCGGCCGTGGCTCAAGCGCGGCAGGCTGAGTGCTGGAAAATAACAATAGATAAAAACATTGAGGACTAGGACTGTGGAAATTATTCGTTACCGGCACGACGTTTGGGGAGAGGAAGTGATTCTGGGCGTGTCCTGGGATCTGTTGTGGGTAGTCGCCGTCGCCGCCTTCCTGTTGCTGGCTGCTCATGCCATTTTCATGGCAGCACTGGCCAAGAAGAAAGCGCGTCCTTCTTCAGAAGGCAAGCGTATCAACCGTCACGATGCCATCGACCGTGCCTTCCACTGGATCATGGCAGGCAGTGTGCTGGTGCTGATCGCCACCGGTATTTCGCCCATCGTGGGCATTCGCATCTCCTGGCTGAACATTCACTGGATCGCCGGCCTTGTGCTGACCTTCGTCTGCGTGTTCCACATCATTCGCGCCATGTTCTGGCAGGACTTCAAGTCCATGCTGCTCGGGCCGGCCGATTTCAAGGAGCCATTTGACGAGAGCATCAAGCCGGGCAAGTACTCCTTCGAGCAGAAGGGCATGCACTGGGCCATGACCGTGCTGGTCATCGCCGTGATCGCCACCGGCATCACCCTGTTCCTGAACATCAACACGCCCTGGTGGGATCGCCCCAGCGTGGAAGATGAAGGCTCACTGGGTATCTTCTTCCTGTTGCACGGCACGGCCACCCTGGGTCTGATCGCCTTCACCGCGATTCACATCTACTTCGCCGTCCGTCCGGAAAAGCGCTTCTACACCCGTTCCATGGTGACTGGCTGGATCTCCGAAGCCGAGATGAAAGAGAACCATGACACCAACAAGTGGAAGGCGGAGTAAGCAGCAGCGTGAACAATCTGGAAGACGATATCGAAACGATTGAATCGGGCTACGAGTTCCTGCTGGCCTATGCCGCGCAGGGACGTCCACCCCAGGATGAGTCGGGCATGGGCCCGCATCCGCGCCCGACGCTGGAAAACATGCTCAAGGCCATGCAGAACGCCAGCCAGGCTCTGGCTGGCAGCAGCGATGCCTTCGAACAGGTGATCCTGGACGATCTGCGCAAGGCAAGTGCGGCCATCAGCTTCGTGCTGGCGCAGCCCAAGCTCGGCTCCGAGGTGGTGGACAACCTGAACGCCTCCATTCACCTGCGCGCCGTGCTGACAGACTTCTTCCTGTACAGCGAGGCCTTCCGTCCGGTGGGCAGCGAGACGCCGCCCCCGGCAGCGCAGTGGGACAGAGTCGGCAACTGAGTCGTTCTCCAGTCCCGTGAAAGAACCAGGCCGTGTTCTGCAGTCAGCTGGGCACGGCCTGGTTGTTTCTGGCTCGCGGTGCCTGACGCTGAGCACACCACGCTTCGGGTGATGGTGACGGTTTTTGAACGTGTGCTAAGGTGCGCACACTTACACCTGCCCTGGATCCTCACAATGCCTGCTGCTGCCCTCTCTGCCCTGCGCGCCCGCTCCCTGTATTCGTTCTCCCCCCTCGTGCTGCTGACAGCCGCTTGCTTCAGCCTGCCGGCGCTGGCCGCCCCCCACATGATCAGCGGTGGCAGCGGCCATGTGCAGATGCTCGACGGCGATGGCAGCGTGTGGGTATGGGGCTACAACAAGTACGGCACGGTCGGCGATGGCAGCACAATCGAGGCGACGCCGAATGCGCAGACCACACCGCGCAAGGCTTCGCTCAGTGGAGTCGTCACCATCGCGTCGGGCCAGGGGATGCTTGTCTTTCGTGCGCCAAAATGAGAATGGTTCTTGATTGCTGGCCTGCCGCCGCCCCTGCTACACTGCCTGCAGACATCATTCAGCAGAGGAACACGGCAATGCGTTTCGAGTCAGCAGGCCTCATCACCGCAGCACTGCTTCTGGCAGCCTGCAGTCAGGAAACCACCCCGGCCGCCGTGCCTGAAGCAGCCGCTCCCAGCGTGGCAGAAGCCGGGGCCGATGGAGCCGCTGGCGCTTCGGCCGCCTATGAGCCGCCCGCAGCGGCGGCAGCCGAGGGGCCGCTCTACGAGAGCGAGCTGCTGCTCAATACCCATCAGCTGATCACCGAGGGCAAGCGCTCTGGCGAAGGCTACTTCAGTGCCGATGGCAACCGGCTGATCTATCAGGCGGAATTGGAGGGCGAGAACCCCTTCTATCAGATCTTCGTGCGCGACCTGCTGGCCGGCACCACCACCCGCGTATCTCCCGGCATCGGCCTGACCACCTGCGCCTGGATTCACCCCACCCAGAACACCGTGCTGTTCGCCTCTACGCATGAAGACCCGGACGCCCTGGGCA
>JALREE010000278.1 GCA_023256835.1 Pseudomonadales bacterium
TAGGAGCCTGCTTGCAGGCGAACCCCACTCAAACGCCCCTTTCCGGTCACCCACTCTTACGCTGCAGAAACGCCTGCATGATGGCTCTGGCCTCCGGACTGCGCAGCAGCCGCGTGAAGTTCACCAGTTCCAGCGCCATGATGTCGTCGATGCCGGCCTGCTGGCTGCGCTTGAGCAGATGCTTGGACGTCTGCACTGCTTCGGAAGGCAGGGCCGCCAGGGCCAGAGCCTTCGCCAGTGCGTGAGGCAGCACCTGCGCGGCCGGCAGCACCTCGTTCACCAGGCCGTATTCCCGAGCCTTCCCTGCACTGAAACGCTCCCCCAGCAACAACAGCTCCGCGGCGCGCTGATGGCCCATCAGCTGCGGCACCAGGACGCTGGACGCCGCTTCCGGACACAGGCCCAGCCGCGTGAAGGGCAACTGCAGCCAGGCGTCCTCGGCGGCATAGACCAGATCGCAGTGCAGCAGCAGCGTGGTGCCGATGCCCACCGCCAGTCCGTTCACGGCGGCCACCAGGGGTTTGCGCGCATGGGCGATGGCCTTGAGGAACTGCACGGCCGGCCGCTCCGCCGCGTGCTCCTCTTCCTCCAGGAAATCATTCACGTCATTGCCGCTGGTGAAGCAGTCGGGCTCGCCACGCATCAGGATGACGCGCACGGCCGGATCGGTGTCGGCGCGGCGCAGCGCGTCGGCCAGCGTCCGGTACATGGCGCGGGTGAGGGCGTTCTTCTTCTCGGGCCGGCAGATGTGCAGGATCTGCACGCCCTGGTCGAGGCTGCTGAGGATCTCGGGGCTGTCGCTGGCGTGCATGGTGACCTCCTGAGGAGTGAAGGGGCTGGGGGAGCCTGCAGGCAGGTTCGCGCCGGGGGTTCTGCAGGCACTCTATGCTAGAATCTGCCGCAAATTCCACCACCGGCGGCCTCGTGCCGCGCCATCTTGCCTTCAAGGACTGCATTGTCATGACTGTGATTCGCCAGGAAGACCTGATTCAGAGCGTCGCCGACGCCCTGCAATACATTTCCTACTACCACCCGCTGGATTTCATCCAGGCAGTGAACGAGGCCTATGAACACGAAGAGTCCCCGGCAGCGAAGGACGCCATGGCACAGATCCTCATCAATTCGCGGCTGTGCGCCGAGGGCAAGCGGCCCATCTGCCAGGACACGGGCATCGTGACGGTGTTCCTGAAGATCGGCATGCAGGTGCAGTGGCAGGGCGACATGAGCGTGGCCGACATGGTCAACGAAGGCGTGCGTCGCGCCTATCTGCATCCGGACAATGTGCTGCGCGCCTCCATCCTCAATGACCCGGCCGGGGCCCGCAAGAACACCAAGGACAACACCCCCGCCGTGATTCACATGGAAGTCGTGCCCGGTCACGAGCTGGAGGTGATCGTGGCGGCCAAGGGCGGCGGCTCCGAGAACAAGGCCAAGCTGGCCATGCTCAACCCCAGCGACAGCATCGTCGACTGGGTGCTGAAGACCGTGCCCACCATGGGCGCCGGCTGGTGTCCGCCCGGCATGCTGGGCATCGGCATCGGCGGCACGGCCGAAAAGGCGGCGGTGCTGGCCAAGGAAGCGCTGATGGACCCGATCGACATTCACGAGCTGCGCCGTCGCGGCCCGCAGAACCGGGTGGAAGAGCTGCGTCTGGAGATCATGGACAAGGTCAACGCGCTGGGTATCGGCGCGCAGGGACTGGGCGGGCTCACCACCGTGCTCGACATCAAGATCAAGGATTACCCCACCCACGCGGCCTCGCTGCCCGTGGCGATGATTCCCAACTGTGCCGCCACCCGGCACGCGCACTTCACCCTGGACGGCAGCGGCCCGGCCCACCTGGAGCCGCCGCGTCTGGAAGACTGGCCGCAGATCACCTGGGAGGCCGGCCCGCGTGCACGCCGCGTGAATCTGGATACCGTGACCCCCGACGAGGTGGCGCAGTGGCAGCCGGGCGACACGCTGCTGCTGTCCGGCAAGATGCTCACGGGCCGCGATGCCGCGCACAAGCGCATGAGCGAGATGTTTGCCCGGGGCGAGGCGCTGCCGGATGGCGTGGATCTGAAAGGGCGGTTCATCTACTACGTGGGCCCGGTCGACCCGGTGCGTGACGAGGTGATCGGCCCGGCCGGTCCGACCACGGCCACGCGCATGGACAAGTTCACCGAGGAGCTGCTGAGCAAGACCGGTCTGCTGGGCATGATCGGCAAGGCGGAGCGTGGGCAGGTGGCCATCGATGCCATCAAGAAGCACAAGGCGGTCTATCTGATGGCAGTGGGTGGCGCGGCCTATCTGGTGTCCAAGGCAATCCGCAAGGCGCGGGTGGTGGCCTTCGCCGATCTGGGCATGGAGGCGATCCACGAATTCGAAGTGCAGGACATGCCGGTCACCGTGGCGGTGGATGTCAATGGCACCTCCGTGCACCGCACCGGGCCGGCGCAGTGGCAGGAGATCATCGCGCACAAGGTGACGGTGAAGTAAGGCTCAGTCGCAGTAGTCCGCGTAGGGGTTGGGCAGATCGAGGTTGACCGCGGTCTGCCTGCCCTCGATATGCAGCGACTGGCCGCTCAGGCACACGCCGTCGCTGTCCACCACTTGATGATCGAAGCGGTAGATCGGCGCGATCTGCCCGGCAGTCATGCCCTCGTCGTAGGCTGCGATCGCGGCCTGCACCGGTTCATTGCGTCGCGCATGTTCCGCCATGGCGGCGCGGCCGTGTTTCCTCTCCAGCATGCGCAGGGCCACGTGCGGCGCCAGCACCGAGGCCGTGGCGTTGTTGCCGCCGAAGCCCTTGGAATTGATCAGCACCGCATCCATCCCCTGCGCCCCCACCGCGCGGTGCTGCAGCACGAAGTCCAGACCTGACGTGTGCACATCGTCTGCCACGCGTTCCGTGCTCAGAATCCCCGGCAGAATGCCGTAGCGCCACAGCCCCAAAGCGCCGCCCAGCTGGTCGCCTGCAGAACTGGCCAGAGAGTGGCCCAATTGCGATTTCAGCGCCGTGACCGCCCATTTGTCGATACCAAAGGAGGCCGCGACGGTGCTCAGGATATGCGACTCGGTGACACGGTTCTGCGGCGTGCCCGTGCCGTGGGCCTGCACATAGCTGCGCTCGCGCAGGCCGCGTTCGCCAATCAGGTTGCGCGTGGCGGCGGCCGCCTTGGCCATGGTGATGTAATTGCCTGCGCCGGGACTGGAGATGGATTTCTTGTAGCCATCGGCGTTCACGAACACATCGTTCACCGCCCCCAGGATGCTGGCCCCCGTCTGCAGGGCCAGGTCGTCCGCGCACAGCACCACGAACTGGGCTGATTCGGCCAGGGTGAAACCCGCGTTCTGGCCGAAGGGGCGACAGGCGCGGCGGTGATCGGGCTGGGCGACATCGTCCAGCTCTCGCAAGGCCTCGTCGCTGGCGAGTGCGCCCATGGCGTAATAGCCCTCCATCACTTCGGAGGTGATGGGGGCTTCGCTGGCCCCCACGATCACCAGCCGGTGCGAACCGTCCTGAATGTCGCGAATGCCCTGACGCAGGTTGTAAAGGAAGGTGGCACAGGCGGCCACCTGGGTGCCAGTGGTGCCCACATTGCCTAGCACATAGGCGTTGATGAAATCGGCGGGCATCTCGGCGAGCCCCAGGGGCAGCTGCTTGGAGGTGACCTTCTTGCCCAGCAGGCGCGACTGCAGCAGCCCGCCATTGCCGTTGAAATCCAGTTGCGACATGCAGCTGCCGGCATAAACGGCGATCTGGTCGGGTGCCACATGAGTCAGCAGGGTGTCCCAGTCGATGCCCAGGGACTGCACGGCATCGCTGGCGCCGAAGATGGTCATCTGCAGGCCGCGCGGGTGATTGCGCGAAGGGTAGAGTGCCTTCGGGTCGAAACCGCTGGGCAGCTGCCCGGCTGTGTTGACCTCGCTGCGGCGCAGGTTCTCGGTCAGGATGTCCAGACTCCCCTGCACCTGCACGCGCACCAGGCCGTCCGGAGCGCCGCTCAGCTGCCAGTGTTCCGGCACCGCGTCGGGCAGATGCTGGGTGCGCAGCAGGAAGCTGATGGGGGCATTGGCGGCGGCCTGCAGGGTGGCGCGCTTGTGATAGGGCACGGCCTGCGGGTCGAACAGATTGTTTTCCAGGCGCCGGATCAGCGTGCCGGCGCGCAGCGCCGGGTCGAGCGCGTGCAGATAGGGGCCGAGCTCCACCGGGGTGCCCAGGGCATCACACCACTGGCCGCCGGTCTGCTTCAGAAGGCCCATGAGGGCAGCCAGACTGGCCCGGGTCTGCATGGCCTCGTGCTCACCAAGGGCGTCGAGCACCAGGCGCCGGTAGGCGTGGTGCAAGGAGCTGCGGCCGGCAGGATTGATGCCGCCCATGCCGATGATGACGGGAAGATGTGCCATGTGGAGTCCCCTGTAGCGTGAAGGCGTCGCTACTATAGTGAGACGTAACCGCACTTCACTATGGCAAAAGGGACAGTTTGCTGTCCATTCTGGCCACGACGCGCGCTCCTGGACCGCCATCTCGCCGCACGCCTGTGCATTGCGCCCCCGCGCGCCGGCGCTATAGCATAGCCTCATGATCACTGCCGACTATCTGCAACGCCTCAGCCAGCTGCACCAGACGCTGGGTATTCCCGCTGACTACGCCCGGACGACCCGCCTGTCCCCGTACGAGGAAGCCTGCACGCTGGTCGACACCGAACCGGATGTGCACGGACGCGTGCTGCGTCTGACGCCCGAGTGCCTGGCCGCCTGGCAGGCCATGAAGCAGGCGGCGGCGGCCGAGGACATCGTGCTGCATCTGGTGTCCGCCTTCCGCAGTGTCGACTATCAGGCTCAGCTGATCCGGCGCAAGCTGGAAGCCGGCCGCAGCCTGGAGCAGATCCTGCAGGTCAATGCCGCCCCGGGCTACAGCGAACACCATACCGGCCACGCCATCGACATCGGCACGCCGGGCTGTGCCGACCTCGAGGAAGTCTTCGAGAACACGCCTGCCTTCGCCTGGCTGCAAGGACGCGCGGCCGCATTCGGCTTCACGCTGAGCTATCCGCGGCACAACCAGTCGGCCATTTGCTACGAGCCCTGGCACTGGTGCTATTCGACTTGAACAAGTCGGAAGCAATGGGGTAGGCTGCCAGTGAAAGTTGAAGAAGGAGAGGGAATGCGAACCGCTCGACTCGCCGCAGTGAAGTGTCTGCTGGCCCTGCTGATTCTCGTCACCTCGCTCCAGGCGCTGGCGCAGGACTCGCAGCTGCCGTTCGAGGATTGGCTCGCGATTGTCATTGCCGAGGCGCGCGAGCAGGGCATTCGCGAAGACATCATTCAGCAGGCGCTGGTCCCCGTCACCCCGATTCCCCAGGTCATCAGCAATGACCGCAGCCAGGCCGAATTCACCGAGACCTTTGAGCAATACCTCGAAAAGCGTGTCACCCAGTGGCGCATCGACACCGGCCGTGCCCGCCTGGCCCAGCACCGTGAACTGCTCGAGCAAGTGGGCGCGCATTACGGCGTGGAACCACGCTTCATTGTCGCTTTCTGGGGCATCGAGACCAACTACGGCAATTTCACCGGGGGCACCGACGTCATCCGTGCGCTGGTGACACTGGCCTACGACCCGCGCCGCGCCGACTACTTCCGCCGCGAGCTTTTCAGTGCACTGCAGATTCTCAACGAAGGCCACATCACGCATGCCGACATGAAGGGCTCCTGGGCGGGCGCCATGGGGCAGAGCCAGTTCATGCCCTCCAGTTTCGTGAAGTACGCCCAGGACTTCGATGGCGATGGCCGCCGTGACATCTGGACCACGCCGGCCGATGTGTTTGCCTCCATCGCCCAGTATCTGAAAGCCGCCGAATGGCGCGACGATCAGACCTGGGGGCGCGAGGTGCAGTTGCCCGCCGACTATCAGGCCCGTGCCGGAGAGTGGGCGCAGCCCCCGGCGCAGCACTCCTGCAGCGTGGTGCGGCATCACACACAGATGCTGCCGCTGGCGCAGTGGCAGCAGATCGGCGTGCGACGCATCGACGGCAGCGATCTGCCCACCAATGATTTCACGGCGTCCATCATCCAGCCCGATGGCCCCGAGGGGCGCGCCTTCCTGACCTACCAGAATTTCCGCGCGATTCTGCGCTACAACTGTGCGAACAACTATGCGCTGTCCATCGGCCATCTGGCCGATCGACTGGCGGGGGATTGAATTGCGGACAAGGCACACCACATTCATCAACAGGCGTCGCAGAGTTTGCGACAGATCAACGACGAGGAGGGCACGACAGAAGCAGCATTGAATCAACAAGCAACGTGTAACGACAACAAGGAGATTTTCGCAATGACCAACGAATTCCAGATTGTTTTTCACAATATCGACCAGTCACCCGCATTGACCGAGAACGTCAACAAGCGCATCCAGAAGTTGCAGCGTTTCAGCAACGACATCATCGGTGGACGCGTCGTTCTCGATAGTCCTCACAACAATCACCACAAGGGCAAGGTATTCAGCGTTGCCATCGAGATTCACACTGCCTCGCGCGAAGTGATCGTCAAGCAGGGTCAGCATGACAAGCCTGAGCACGAGGATATCTATGTAGCCGTCCGCGATGCCTTCAATGCCGCGGAACGTCAGCTCAAGGCCATCGACAAGAAACATCGCAAGGCCACCCTGGAAGTGGAAAACTTCGAGGTGGTGCCGGATGTCCCCACTACGCAGAGCGTTGCCGCCTGAGCAGCGCCGAACAGGAACGCAGGTATGTCACTGACAGAACAACAGCGCATGGAACTTGAAGCAGCAGCCTTCCGCCGACTGCTCAAGCACCTGGAGGACAACAAGCAGGTAATAGCATTCTTGTCCATGTGTGTGGGCAGTAAACGCCAACAAAAGATAAATTTTCTATTTGGTCAAGAAACCAACCGCCTGGTCTTGATCGATGAGGCAGATTTTGGAGTACACAAGATAGG
>JALREE010000322.1 GCA_023256835.1 Pseudomonadales bacterium
GGCTGCCAGCCCCCGGCGCCGGGCAGAATCCGAATTCCCGAACCCCCTCACACCCGCCGCAACAACGCGACTCCGATCACCCCGCACAGAAAAACCGGCAGCAACACCGCAATCAGCGGGCTGAACCCATAAAGCAGACTCGCCGGGCCCAGCATGCGCTGCACCAGCGTGAAGCCCATGCCCATGGCGATCGCCACGAACACCCGGAATCCCATCGTCGCACTGCGCAGCGGCCCGAACACGAACGAGATCGCCAGCAGCACCAGCGAGGCCGTGGCCAGCGGCTGCAGCAGCTTCTTCCAGAACGCCAGGTAGTAACTGCTGCTCTCCAGCCCCTCGCTCTCGAAATACTGCGCGAAACGGTACAGGCCCGAGATCGACTGCCGCTCCGGGTCCACCAGCAGCACGCTCAGCAGCTCCGGCGACAGCTCCACCCGCCAGTCCTCGCTCGCCGTGCGCGTCACCGCGATCTCGCCCTCGCCGAAGCGCGTCTCGCGCACATCCGACAGCCGCCAGAACGCGCCCTGCTCGTCTTCCAGATACTCCCCGGACGTCGCGAAACTGCTGCTGACCAGCCGCCGCTGCTCGTCCAGCACATAGCGCGTGACGCCCTGCAGCTGGGTGCCGCCCGGCAGGATCACGTTGATGTGGATGAATTCATTGCCGATCTTGCGCCAGTCGCCGCCAGCGGAACTCAGCGCCTGCCCGCCGCTCTCGATGATGGCCAGATCGCTCTGCGCACGCTGCTCCAGCGGCGGTGCCACCCACTCGCCCAGCACCAGGCTCAGGCCCATCACCGCCAGCGTCGGCTTCATCACCGCCCAGACGATGCGCCAGGTGCTCACGCCCGTGGCCTGTATCACCACCAGCTCGTTGTGCGAGGCCAGCACGCCCAGCCCGATCAGCGCGCCGCCCAGGGCGATGAAGGGCAGCATCTCGTAGATGGCCCGGGGCATGATGCGCAGCGTGAACATCAGCGCGTCGCCGGCGCTGTAGTCCTCGGCACTGCTGCCCAGTTCGTCGGCCAGGCTGAAGATGAAATCCAGACTGGTGGTGAGCGCGAACACCACCAGCATCGCGGCCACCACATGCTTGCGCACGTAAGCATCCAGACGACTCATGTGTGCGCCTCGCGTCGTCCGAACAGCAGGTAAAGCCCCAGCGCGATGAAGCCCGCATGCACCCACCACAGCCCCAGCGCCAGCGGAATGCTGCCCTCGGCCAGCAGGCTCATGCCCAGCTGCAGCAGTACGTAATAGCTGGCGTACAGCAGCGCGGCCGGCACCAGGCGACTGAAGCGGCCCTGTCGGGGGGCCACGCGGCTCAGGGGCACGGCGATCAGGGTGAGCACGGGAATCAGCAGGATGGTGGCGAAGCGCCACTGCAGCTCGGCCTGATGCTCCGGCAGCGGGGAGTTCCACAGCTGCGCCGTGGGCAGGGATTTCTCGCGCACCACGGTCTCGATGCGCACCTGCTCGGGCAGCAGCAGCGCCTGCTGCTCGAATTGGCTGACCAGGTAATCCGCCTGCCCGGGCACGCCGTCATAGAGATAGCCGTTCTCCAGCAGCATGAAGCGCCGGCCGCTGGCCTCGTCGATCACCGGACGCGCCGTCTCGGCCACGATGATGCGCAGACTCGCGCCATCCGCCGTGGCATCCGGCCGCCGCCAGGCCACGAAGGTGTTGTTGAGCTGACGCTCGCCGGCCACGCTGCTGGTGGTCTCGGCGTAGGTGGTGCGCTGGCCGTCGGCAAAATCCTGGAACTGGCCGGCCACGATCAGGTCGAGCTCGGTCAGCTCGTCCTGGCTCTCCATCAGCTGCTCGGTGTTGCGCAGCCCCCAGGGCGCCACCTGCAGGCTGAGGGTGCCCAGGATGATGGCGAGAAAACTGGTGCAGACGAGGGTGAGCGCCACCAGCCGCTTCTGGCTGATGCCACAGGCGCTGAGCACCGTCATCTCGTTTTCGGCATACATGCGGCCGTAGGCGAGCAGGATGCCCAGGAACAGCGAGAACGGCAGGATGACGAGCAGGAATTCCGGCAGGCGATACGCCATCAGCAGCAGCAGGATGTCGGAGGTGATCTCGCCCTCCACGGCCTGCCCCAGGTATTGCAGGAAGCGCGTGATCATGGCCAGCACCAGCATGATCACCG
>JALREE010000355.1 GCA_023256835.1 Pseudomonadales bacterium
AGCGGCACGTTCAGCCGCTGGCATGCCGTGGCGGGGGACAGCCTGGCGGCGGGAGCCCTGATCGCCACCGTGCGCAGCCAGGACATCCTGCCCCTGCAGGAAGCCTGGATCAGCGCCGTGACGGCTCTGGAAAGTGCCGACCTGGCCCTGCAGCGGGACGAGACCCTGTTCGCCCAGGGCGTGATTGCCGAGCAGCGCCTGAACCAGACGCGCCTCGCGCAACAGCAGGCCAGTTTCAGCGAGCGCAGCGCCCGCGCCCAGCTCGGCCAGGGCGGTTTCGACGCCACACGCCTGCAGGCCCTGCGCGAGCGCAGCGAGGGGCTGGGCGAGTTCTACCTGCTGGCCCCCGAGGCCGGCGTGCTCAGTCAGCGCCTGCATACCGCCGGCGACTTCGTGTCAGCAGGCGAGACCGTCGCCACCCTGAACGCCGGCAGCCAGCGCTGGCTCAGCGCGCATGTGCCGGCCCGCGCGGCGCAGGACCTCAGCCTCGGGCAACACCTGAGCGTCGCCGGCACGGGTGACACCCTGACTCTGCGGCAAATGGACTACGTGATCGACAGCAGCAACCAGACAGTATCGCTGCTGGCGGAATTCGATGCCCCCACGAGCCTCATCACCGGGCAGGTCGTCACGCTGGTGCTGCCACCCTCGGCGCCCGGCGTCCTGGTGCCCGAGCGTGCCGTGGTGCACAGCGGCAGTGTCACGACGATCTATGTGCGCACCGCCGCGGGCGTGGAAGCCCGCACGCTCAACCTGCGCCCCGTCGGCGCGGATTACCTCGCCATGGACGGGCTGCGCGCCGGCGAGGAAGTCGCCATCCAGGGCACGGCCGTGCTCAAGGGCATTCAGCTCGGCCTGGGCGGGGGTGAATGATGCTGGCTGCGCTGATTCAGGCATCCCTCAGCCAGCGGCTGCTGGTGATCCTGCTGTCCCTGCTCCTGCTGGGCTTCGGTGGCAACGCCCTGCTCAACATCCCGATTGACGCCTTTCCCGAGATCTCACCGACTCAGGTGAAGATCATCATCAAGTCTCCCGGCATGACGCCGGAGGAAGTCGAATCGCTGATAACCCAGCCGGTGGAAGTGGAACTGCTGGGCATTCCGCAGCAGACCATGCTGCGTTCGATCTCCAAGTACGCGCTGACCTCCATCACGCTCGATTTCGAGGACGGCACCGACATCTACTGGGCACGCCAGCAGGTGGCCGAGCGCCTGAGCAATGTCTGGGACAGCCTGCCTTCGGGCATCAGCGGCGGACTCGCCCCCACCAGCACCCCGCTGGGCGACATGTTCATGTTCACCATCGACAACCCGGACATGACCCTGGCCGACAAGCGCTTCCTGCTCGACTGGACGATCCGTCCGGCCCTGCGGACGGTGCCGGGCGTGGCCGATGTCAACGCGCTGGGCGGCTTCGTGCGTACCTACGAGGTGCAGCCGCGCCGCGAGGCCATGAATGCACTGGGCGTGAGCCTGCAGGACATCGCCGACGCACTGGCCGCCAACAACCGCAATGACGGCGCCGGCCGCATTGACCAGGGCGAGGAAGTGATCCTGGTGCGCGTCGAGGGCGCCATCGCCGGCCTGGCCGACCTGGCCAGCACCCAGGTGCGCAATGCCGAGGGCGACACGCTGCCGCTGTCGGAGGTGGCCACCATCACCGCCGGCAACATGGAGCGCTATGGCGCCGTGACCGCCGACGGCGGCTCGGAGACCGTGCAGGGTCTGGTGATCGGCCTGCGCGGCGCCAATTCCCGTGACGTCGTGGAGGGCGTGCAGGCCCGCCTCGACCAGCTGCAGTCGTCCCTGCCAGAAGGCACCGAACTGCATGTGTTCTACGATCGCACCGTGTTGATCGAGAGCGCCGTGAGCACCGTGTCGCGCGCCCTGATCGAGGCCGTGCTGCTGGTGGTCGTCCTGCTCGGGCTGTTCCTCGGCAATGTGCGGGCCGCGCTGAGTGTGGCCGTGATCCTGCCGATGTCCGCCCTGTTCACCTTCCTGATGATGGACTCCATGGCCATGTCGGCCAACCTGATGAGCCTGGGCGGCCTGGTGATCGCGATCGGCATGCTGGTGGATTCCTCCATCGTGATCGTCGAGAACGTCGTCTCGTCCATGGCGCACCAGAAGGATGGCTCGCGCCGTCTGCCGGTGCTGCACGTGATCTACCGTGCCGTGCGCGACGTGGCCGCCCCGGTGACCTCGGGCATCCTCATCATCGTGATCGTGTTCCTGCCGCTGCTCTCCCTGGAGGGCCTGGAAGGCAAGCTGTTCGGACCGGTCACCCTGACCATCGTGTTCGCGCTGCTGGGCTCGCTGCTGCTGTCGCTGACGTTGATTCCCGTGGTGGCTTCCTTCCTGGTGCGCGCCGACTCCCACGTGGACCCGTGGCTGAGCCGCACGCTGGCAGCCCTTTACGCCCCGCTGCTGAAAAAGGCGCTGGCACGCCCGGCGGTGCTGCTCGGGCTGGGCGCCGCTCTGCTGGGTGCGAGCGTGGTGGTGTACCCGCTGGTGGGCAAGACCTTCATGCCGACCATGGATGAGGGCGACCTGCTGATCCAGGTCGAGACCATCCCCTCCATCAGCCTGGAAGCCAATACCCGCATCATCCTCGAGGTGGAAAAGGCGATCCTGGCCGAAGTGCCGGAAGTGCTGCGCGTGATCTCCCGCAGCGGCTCCGACGAGATGGGCCTGGACCCGATGAGCCTGAACGAGACCGACATGTTCCTGCATCTGCGGCCGCCCGCTGAGTGGCGCGAGACCAAGGCCGAGATCGAGGATCACCTGCGCGAGGTGATGGACCGCTTTGTGGGCATCAACTACGGCTTCACTCAGCCCATCGACATGCGCGTCTCGGAGATGCTCACCGGCGTGCGCGGCGATCTGGCGATCAAGGTCTACGGGCCCGACCTCTCCACCCTGAACCATCTGGCCGGCGAAATAGTGACGGCGGTAAAGAAGGTGCCCGGCGCCGAAGATACCTTCACGCTGAAGAACGACGGCGTGCA
>JALREE010000055.1 GCA_023256835.1 Pseudomonadales bacterium
GTGCAGGGTGGCAAGACGGGGGTCAATCACCCGCTGGGCAAGAACATGATCGGCGCCTTCTACCAGCCCCGCTGCGTGCTTGCCGACACTGGCGTGCTGCAGTCGCTGCCCGAACGCGAGCTCAAGGCCGGTCTGGCGGAAGTGATCAAGTACGGCCTGATCGACAATCTGCCGTTCTTCGAGTGGCTGGAAGCGAACATCGAGGGGCTTGTGGCGCGCGATCAGGCACTGCTGGCCGAGGCGGTGCGCATCAGCTGCGCGGACAAGGCCCGCATCGTGGCGGCGGACGAGCGCGAAGGCGGCGTGCGCGCCCTGCTCAATCTGGGACACACTTTCGGCCATGCCATCGAGAACGCCATGGGCTACGGCACCTGGCTGCATGGCGAGGCGGTGGCTGCGGGCATGGTGATGGCGGCCGACCTCTCGGCACGCCTGGGCTGGATCACCCCGACTGACGCGCGGCGCGCGAAGGCCTTGCTGGTGCGCGCCGGTCTGCCGGTGGTGCCGCCCGCCGGGGTCAGCGTGGAGGACTACCTGCGCCTGATGGCCTTTGACAAAAAGGTGCAGGGTGGCAAGATTCGCTTCATCCTTATGCGCAGCCTGGGCAAGGCTGTGATTGAAAGCGGCATCGATGCCGCATTGCTGGAGCAGACACTGGAGGCGGGAGAGTACCTGTGCGAGATCTGAGTGAGCGACTGGCAGACCTGGGCTTGACGCGAGACCCCTTTGCGGCCGACGCGCCGCTGGAAAGCCTCTTTCCCGGCGCGATGCGGCGTGCGAGTCTGGACCAGATGCAATTGCTGGCACGGGAAAGCGAGGACATCGTCGCGCTGACCGGTCCGGCAGGCAGCGGCAAGACCCTCCTGGGTGACTTCTTCGCCCGTCATGCCGATCGCGATCAGGTGGTGGCCCGCATTCGCGCCACCTTGCTCACCACGCCCAGTCAGTTGCTCGAGGACCTGTTCAAGGCCTTCGTGCTGGATTTCCCCGAACAGGCCACGCTGACGGAACTCAAGGCGTCCCTGCAGCGCTATTTTGCTGCCCTGCATCGGCAGGCGCGCACCGTGGTGCTGATCGTTGACAGTGCCCACGAACTGGGTGACGACGCCCTAAGTCTGCTGACCAAACTGGCGCTCAACGAGAATCACGACGGCACCTTCCACCTGCTGTTGCTGGGCGAGCCCTCCCTGCTGGACATGCTGGACTACACCTGTCCCATGCGGGAAGGGCAGCCCCAGTTCACGGCTGTGCAGCTGCCGGCCTTCAATCTGGAGGAAACCCGCGCCTATCTGCGCTACCGCCTGAGCGCGGCCGGCCATCAGCAGGATGACGGCCGCGGGCTGCCGTTCTCCAATCGTCAGATTGAACGTATTCACAAGCTTTCGGGGGGCATCCCGGCGGCCATCAACGCCCGCGCCAGCGAGATGCTCGGTGATCTGGGGCTCGATCTGCTGGAATTGCTGCCGCGGCTGCCGGCTGACCTGCCGCGACCCTATGTCTATGGCACTGCCGGGGCGCTTGCCCTGATCGTGCTGGCAGCGTTGCTGCTGGGAGGAGATGAGGCGCCCGAGCTGGCGCAAGCGAACCTGTCGGAGCCCGTGCCCATTCCGCTGGAACCAGTGCCTGCGCTGCGCACTGTGACCGAGATTCAGGATCAGGCCCCTGTCGACGCCGCCCAGCAGACCGATGCTCCTGCTGCGGGGCTGGCCACTGGCATTCCAGCCGCTGACGGCGCGAGCACGCCGGCTGCAGACCCGGAACCAGTGGCGGCGTCGGTGGCGAGTGGCAGCAACAGTGCTCCGGCTGTCACTGCGGTGGCAGCGGCCACGCCGACTGCCACGCCTGCCGCCGTCGCAACGCCCGCGCCAGCCCGTGCCGTGGTCAGCACGACCACTGCTCCTGCAGCCACGGCAGTGCCGGCCCGCGCGCCCGCCGCCAGCACGCCAGCGCCTGCCGCGGCGCCGGCACGCCCTGCGGCCGCTGCGAGCACCAGTGACCCGACGGCTCCCCTGGCCTCCCAGCACACCCGCATTCGTGCGCTGCCGGCCAATCAGTTCACCGTGCAGCTGCTCGGGTCCACCTCGCGCGCCAACGTGGAAGATTTCGTGCGCCGTCATGCCAGCTCGCCGCTGTACTGGTTCGAAACCCGCAATCAGGGCAATCCCTGGTTCGTCGTCATGATGGGGGCCTATCCCAGTCGCGCGGCGGCGCAGACGGCCGCGTCCGGACTGACTGGCGAGCTGGGCCGCCTGGAGCCCTGGATTCGCGGCATCGGCACCGTTCAGGCCGAGATCGTCGGCAGCAACTGAGCCGTTTGCCGGTTTGTGAGCCTCCGGGGCGGTGTGTAGAATGCCGCCCCTGATGTGCCGGATTCCCCGACACTTCCCCCCGCAGCAAGAGGACACCGCGTTGACAGCGTTGAAGAACGACAGATTTTTGCGTGCTCTGACAGGCCAGAGCGTGGACATGACGCCTGTCTGGATGATGCGCCAGGCCGGACGTTATCTGCCCGAGTACCGCGCAACGCGCAAGCAGGCCGGGGATTTCCTGAGCCTGTGCAAGTCTCCGGAGCTGGCCTGCGAGGTCACGCTGCAGCCTCTGCGCCGCTATGCCATGGACGCGGCCATTCTGTTTTCCGACATCCTGACCATTCCGGATGCCATGGGGCAGGGTCTCTACTTCACCGAAGGCGAAGGGCCGCGCTTTCGCAAGATCGTGCGCACGGAAGCGGACGTGCTGGCCTTGCCTGAGTTGAATACTGCGCGGGATCTGAACTACGTCACGGACGCGGTGTCTGTCATCCGTCGCGAACTCAACGGCTCTGTGCCGCTGATCGGGTTTTCCGGCAGCCCCTGGACGCTGGCGACCTACATGATCGAGGGCAGCGGCAGCAAGGATTTCCGCCACGCCAAGTCCTTCATGTACAACCAGCCACAGGCGATGCATCTGCTGCTCGACAAGCTGGCCCGTGCCGTCGCGGATTACCTGAATGCCCAGATCGCTGCAGGCGCTCAGGCCGTGCAGATCTTCGACACCTGGGGTGGCGTGCTGTCGACCCCGGCTTACCAGCAGTTCTCGCTGGCCTACATGAAGAAGGTGGTGCAGCAACTGACGCGCGTCTCCGAAGGCCGCGAGGTGCCCGTCATTCTCTTCACCAAGAATGGCGGCCTCTGGCTGGAGGACATCGCCGAAAGCGGTTGCGACTGCGTCGGCCTGGACTGGACCATCGACATCGGCAGGGCGCGCGCGCGCATCGGCAGCAAGGTGTCACTGCAGGGCAACATGGACCCGTCCATCCTCTACGCGACGCCGCAAAGCATTCGTGCCGAGGTCGGGCGGATCCTGCAGGACTTCGGGCCGGGCAACGGCCATGTGTTCAATCTGGGGCACGGCATCACGCCGGATGTCGATCCGCAGAACGTGGCCGTGTTCGTCGAGTCCGTCCATGAACTCTCGCAACAGTATCATCAGGGGAACGCTGGCTGAGCTGAGGCCCGCCGGCAACGCGCCGATCTGCTTCGTCGGCATCGGCGCGAACCTTCCCAGCGCAGAAGGCGGGCCGCAGCATGGTGTGCTGGCCGCGTTTGCCGCCCTGCTCGCCGAGAGTCGCACAGGGCTTGTCGTGTCCTCGCTGTGGCAGACCTCGCCGCTCGACTGTCCACCCGACTCGCCCCTCTTCGTCAACGCAGTGGCAGCGCTCGTGCCCGTGGTTGTCGACGCTCACGCACTCTTGCGACGCCTGCAGGCGCTGGAGGCGCAGGCGGGACGTCAGCGTGTCGGTCTGCGCAATGCCGCCCGCCCGCTGGATCTCGATATCCTGCTGTTCAGTGATGAGGTGTGTGAGACGGCAGACCTGATCCTGCCGCATCCGCGCATGGCGCAGCGGCGTTTCGTGCTGGCACCGCTGGCCGAGATTGCCGCAGATCTGCGCATTCCGGGGCAGGTGAAGCCGGTTTCCCGTCTGTTGGAATGCCTGCCGGAGCAGGGGGAAATGCGCCGCATCGAGAGCGATTTGCGCGCTGTCGTTTTCTGATTCGCTGTGTATACTACGGAAAAAGTCGGCCTAGAGACCGGCTGCAGTGCATGTGTCCGCGTCTTGCGGATGGCTATCAGGGGAAGTTCAGTGCAGATTTCACGTGTCGGTATCGCGTTGCTGGCAGGGCTTGTCGTCGGCCTCGGCGCAGCCGTGCCTGCGGCTGCCCAGTCGCTGCCGGGCACCGTGGCCTTGCCTTCCTCCTTGCTTCCCGCCTCGGGAACCGGAATCAATGTCTCCCGCAACAAGTTGAAGACCCCTTTTTCCAGTGAATCCGTCAGCAACCTGAATCTCGGCATGAGCTTCTCGCCCGCCCAAGGGCTGGATCTGCGTGCTGACGCCTGGCGCATCGAAGTGCAGGAGCCTCTCGCTGCCTCGCGTCTGAGGCTGGAACCACCCCAGACAGTGGCTGGCGGCAGCTCGCTGTTCATCGATGACAGCAATCTTTATCAAGGTCTGATCGAAGCCCCGTCGGTCAAGGACACGGTGGTCCCCGGTGAAATGGCGCATGGCATCGACCTGAGCGCGTCCTATGTCTGGGAATCTCCTCGTTTCGGTCAGTTCATCGTGAGCACCAAGGCCACCTACCTCTATGATCCTGACAGCACGCCGATTGGTTTCCAGGGGCCAATGCTGCCGCGGCCCGAGAGCTCCGTGCTGCCCAAGGGTACCGAGTTGCAGAGCAGTGTCATGCTGACCTGGCAGGCCGGCAAGCACACGGCGAGCGCGGTCACGCATTACTTCGACAGCTTCGAGGAGATTGGCAAGCTGGACATGGAGCAGCTCAGCGAGATTGTCGGCAACATGACCACCCTTGATCTGCAATACGGCTACAACGTCAAGGCCGGCAAGCAAGGGCAGGCCGTGTTCTCGGTGGGCGTGCGCAATCTCTTCGACACCCGGCCCGAGCAACTGCCCGCTGTCGGTGCCGGACTGGTGGAGCAGGGCGGTCGCGTCGCCTACGGCTCGATCAAGTACCAGTTCTGACTTCCCGGGCTGAGCAGCCCAGGCTTCCCACCCCGTCATGACAGCCGCCTTCGGTTGCCGCCATTGTGCGGTGTACTTGATGCAGGGCCGTGTCCGATGGACCGCATTCCCGAACGACCCCACCCCTGCTCCTTCCCGTGCCCGCATGTCCTGCAGCCGCTGCAGCGCTTGGGCGTCGTCGAGGGCGCGCAGGGCTTCAGGGTTTGCAGTCAAGGTGAGATGGGGGCCGGAGATGGAGTTGGGGATCAGCTCACGCGGGCCAGGCACGCGACATCGACGCGGCGACTGCCGGCGCGCCGATACAGTCCGGCCAGCTCGTCCACAGTGCTGGTGGTGGTGACGACATCATCGACTATGACGACATGGGGAAAAACC
Organism: Pseudomonadales bacterium; assembly: GCA_023256835.1. GTDB lineage: Bacteria > Pseudomonadota > Gammaproteobacteria > Pseudomonadales > Pseudohongiellaceae > UBA5078. The sequence continues at coordinate 5,396 of JALREE010000055.1, forward strand.
TGGGGCGGCTGGGCGAGGGCGAAGGCATCGCGCAGATTCAGTTGACGTTCGCCGGCACGCAGGCCTCGCTGCGAGGGGGTTGCGCGCAGGCGCCGACAATGCTGTGTCGCCAGTGGCAGGTCGCATTCTGCCGCCAGCACCTTGGCGATCAGCAGACTTTGATTGAAGCCGCGCCCGCGCAGGCGTCCGACATGCAGGGGGACCGGCACCAGCACGGGACGCTCGAGCGGCGCCTCCCAGCTGCCCTTCAGGCGCTCCGCGAGCAGAATCGACAGGCTGCGTCCGAGAGCGAAGTCCGCGTGAAACTTGAAGCCTGCAATCAGTTCGCGCACGGGAAACTCGTAGCGAAAACCGGTGAGGCAGCGATCGAACCCCGGCGGTGACAGCAGGCAGGATTCGCAGAAGCCATGCCACTGGCCATGTGCCGGCAGTTCGCAGGCACAACGCCGGCAGGGCCTGATGGGGCGCGGCAGCGAGGACTCGCAAGGGTGGCAAAGTCCGCTGGGGCTTGTGCCCGCGGCGCCGCAGAGAGGGCATTCGAGCCATGACATTTTGGTTACAATGTGCTCATTGGTTAACTTCAGGTGGCATGCAGGCTGGCAAGACAGGATATGTTTCTGGAATTGGCCAGCCCTTCGAGTATAGGCAGCCGCGGGAGGATGTCCGTTCGTTCCGACACTTTCAATGTTCACCACGCCGCAGGATTGTCCATCATGTCCCGTGATCCCACCTCGTTCTTCGTGACCGGCACTGACGCCGCTGTCGGCAAGACCCTGATCGCGGCGGCGCTGCTGCAGGCAGCGCGCGCGCGAGGCCTGAGCACGCTCGGCATGAAGCCCCTGGCAGTGGGTTGCGCCGAGACTGCGCAGGGGCTGTGCAGCGAGGATGTCCTGCTGCTGCGCGAGCACTCCAGCATCGAGGTTCCCTATGCCATGAGCAATCCGGTGTGCCTGCGTCTGGCCGGGGAGCCCCATGTCGCCGCGCAGCAGGAGGGGCGACGTCTGGATGCCGGACGTCTGGAGGGCTTTTGCCGTGCCGTGCTGATGCACCGGGCCGGGCTCACCCTGATCGAGGGTGCCGGCGGCTGGCAGGTGCCCTTGAACAATCGGCAGACCCTGGCCGATCTGGCGAAACTGTTGCGTCATCCGGTGATTCTGGTGGTTGGCCTGCGACCGGGCTGCATCAACCATGCGCTGCTCAGCGCGCGTGCCATCCTGGCCGACGGTCTGCCGCTGGCGGGCTGGGTGGCGAATCAGATCGATCCCGACATGGCCTTCGTGCAGAAGAGCATTGACGCCATCGCTCAACGACTGCCTGCGCCGTGTCTCGGTCATGTTCCCTCCTTGCATGGGATGTCCCTCTGCGATCGCGTTGTCGAGGCCGCGTCGCGTCTGACGCTCGATGCATTGCCCGCGTTCGCCCCGGGCCAGGACGATTGACCACGGCCGCCGGGCTCTCTAAGGTAGGCTCAGCGCATCTCCCACCGCGAACGGAGTCTTCCATGGCAGCGTACAAGGCACCCCTCACCGACATGCATTTCGTCCTGCAAGAGGTGCAGCGTGCCGCGGATCTGTGTGCGGCCATGCCCGGCACAGCGGAGGTTACCGCTGACCTCATGGATGCCGTTCTGGAGAGTGCTGCACAGCTTGCGACCGAGGTACTGGCACCGCTGAACCGTTCGGGCGATGAAGAAGGCTGTCGTTTCGAAGCGGGCCGCGTCCATACGCCTGCCGGATTCCGCGAGGCCTATCGTCTGTTCACCGAAGGCGGCTGGGTAGGTCTGTGTGGCGACCCGGCCTATGGTGGCCAAGGGATGCCGAAGATGCTCGCCGTGCTCGTCGAGGAAATGATGATGGGCGCCAATACCTCTTTCGCGCTTTATCCCGTCCTCAGCGCCGGTGCCAGTCTCGCGCTCGCGAGCCATGCCGCCGAGTCCATCAAGGAGTTCTACCTGCCGCGCCTTTATTCCGGGGAGTGGTCCGCCACCATGTGTCTCACGGAATCCCACGCCGGGACCGACCTCGGCTTGCTGAAAACCCGCGCCGAGCCGGACGGGCGGGGCAGCTACCGCATCACCGGTTCCAAGATATTCATCACCGGCGGTGAACATGACCTCAGCGAAAACATCATTCATCTGGTGCTGGCCCGGTTGCCCGACGCGCCCCCCGGCCCCAGGGGCATCTCGCTGTTTCTGGTGTCCCGTCAACTGCCGGATGCCAGTGGCGGGCCCGGAGTGCACAACGGGGTGTCCTGCGGTGCCATCGAGCACAAGATGGGTATCAAGGCTTCGGCCACCTGCGTGATGAACTTCGACGGCGCGACCGGCTTTCTGATCGGTGAGGCGAACAAGGGCCTCGCCTGCATGTTCACCATGATGAACCATGCCCGCCTGGGCACCGGCATGCAGGGCCTCTGCCTGGGCGAGGCCAGTTATCAGGGCGCGCTGCGCTACGCCAGGGAGCGCGTGCA
>JALREE010000118.1 GCA_023256835.1 Pseudomonadales bacterium
AGGTCGTGGTCGAGCAGGAAATGACAGCCCATTTCACCGACTATCTGATGGAGAACCCGCTGGAAGCCAAGGCCATCGTCAACAAGATGCTGGACGCTGCCCGTGCGCGCGAGGCTGCGCGCAAGGCACGTGAAATGACTCGACGCAAGGGCGCTCTGGACATTGCAGGCTTGCCGGGCAAACTCGCGGACTGTCAGGAAAAGGATCCTGCCCTGTCGGAAATCTACATCGTCGAGGGTGACTCAGCGGGCGGCTCCGCCAAGCAAGGCCGCAACAGAAAGAATCAGGCCATCCTCCCGCTGAAGGGAAAGATCCTGAATGTCGAGAAAGCGCGATTCGACAAGATGCTGAGTTCAGCCGAGATCGGCACTCTGATCAAGGCGCTCGGCTGCGGCATCGGCAACGAGGAGTTTTCACCCGCCAATCTGCGCTATCACAGCATCATCATCATGACCGACGCCGACGTCGACGGCTCTCACATCCGTACACTGCTTCTGACTTTCTTCTTCAGACAAATGCGAGAACTGGTCGAGCGCGGGCACATCTTCATTGCACAGCCGCCGCTGTACAAGATTCGCAAGGGCAAGCACGAGCAGTACTTGAAGGATGACGAAGAACTGGCCCGCTACCAGACGCATATTGCCCTGGAAGGCGCGAGTCTGTTCGTGAACCCTGAGGCACCTGCCATCAGCGGGGATGCCTTGGACATGATCGTCAAGCAGTACAACAGCACCTATGCCATTGTGAAGCGCTTGAATCGTCTATACCCCAGCGAAGTGCTGGAGGCCATGATCTTCACGCGGGAACTGAGCGTGACCAATCTCGGTGAAGAAGCGGTCGCGGAATGGGTAGACGAGCTCAATGCCAGCTTGTTGCGCTTGCATCCCAAGGCTGCTGCCGGCTATCAGCTGTCTGCCAGAAAGGACAAGGAGCGCAACATCCACCTGCCCCACGTTCGCCAGTCCTTCCATGGCTTGACGAGGGACTACCAGTTCAACATGGACTTCTTCAATTCAGGTGAATACAAGGCCATCGTGAAACTCGGGAACACCCTGGCGGGCCTGATCGAGGAAGGCGCCTATGTTCAGCGCGGAGACAAGAAGCAGCAGGTCAGCAGTTTCGCCGAGGCCTTGGAGTGGCTCACCGCCGATGCCATGAAAGGCCATTACCTGCAGCGTTACAAGGGGCTGGGTGAGATGAACCCTGAGCAACTGTGGGAAACCACCATGGATCCGGAAAGTCGTCGCATGCTGCAAGTGACCATTGAGGATGCGATTGCGGCCGACCAGCTCTTTACCACGTTGATGGGCGACCAGGTGGATCCACGCCGCGAATTCATTGAGGCGAATGCACTCGCGGCGCAAAATCTCGATATATAACAAATAGTTATGCTTTCAGGCGGGCTTGTGGGCGTCAGCACGAATGACGTCCATGTTGCTCTTTACCCAGGCGGCGAAAGCGTCGGTCACGTCAGTGGAATCCCGTCCCTCCACTTCCAGCAGAGGGCCGAAGCGCACGTGAATGGTGCCAGGCTTTTTCAGAATTGTATGAGCGGGCCAGCAGTCCCCTGCATTGTGTATGACGGGCAGCACGGGTACGCCGGCGGTGACCGCCAGCTTCGCTCCGCCACGACTGAATGGCTTTACCTCTCCCGCTGCACTACGAGTCCCCTCCGGGAAAATCACCACTGACAGGCCTTCCTCCAGGCGCTTCTTGCCTTCGACCAGCAGCGTCCGGCCCGCTTCGCGAGGTTTGCTTCTGTCAATGGCGATCGGTTTCTGCAAGCGCATGGCCCATCCCCAGAAGGGGATGCTCAGCAACTCCTTCTTGAGAATCGGGCAAACGGGCGACGCGGCATAATAGAGATAGATCGTCTCCCAGGCGCTCTGATGAGTGGAAAGCACCACCACCGGGTGTCGCGGAATATTCTCCAGTCCTTCTATCCGGTAGTGCACACCGCAGACCACGCGCAGCCAGAACAGAACGAACCGGCACCACAAGGAGTAAACGACGAAGCGCTTCTTCAAGGGTATGAACCAGAAAATGATCATGCAGAGGATGGCTGTCTGTACTGTGGCAACGAAGTAGCCAGCGTAGAACAGCAGGGACCGAAGATAGTTCAACATGATCGATGCAACAGGGCTTCCTTGAAGGCGTTCAAGTCGGCGTGGATCTCGACACCTGCCAACTCGCTCTCGTCACACTCCTGGCGCGTGAGCGCCCCCTTGCCCGTCAGTACCAGTATCGGCTGGCAACCAGCCAGCTTGGCGGCCAGCAGATCCTTGGCGCTGTCACCCACGAACGGCGCACCAGAGACAGAAGTGCCAAACTCGTTCTCGATCTGCTTCAGCAGGCCGATGCCGGGCTTGCGGCACTCACACCCTGCTTCCGGGCTGTGAGGGCAAAAGAACACACCAGAGACCTCTCCTCCCTGCTCTTCCACCAGCGCGCACATCTTTTGGTGCATGGCGGCCAGGTCGAACTCGTCGAACAGATGCCGCGCAATGCCGGATTGATTGGTGGCGACGGTCACCGTATACCCGGCCCGACTGAGCTCCGCGATGGCCTCGATGCTGCCCGGAATCGGAATCCACTCTTCGGGCGACTTGATGTAGTCGTCCGAATCCTGGTTGATGACGCCGTCCCTGTCCAGAATGATCAGCTTCAAGGACAACTCAATTGCCTTGCAGGCAGGAAATATCGGCGACTTGCAGGAACAGGCTGCGTAACTCGCCGAGCATGGTGATACGGTTGTGGCGAACGGCCAGGTCTTCATCCATCACCAGCACAGCGTCGAAAAAGGCATCGATCGCGTCGCGAGAGCTCGCCAGGACTTCCAGCCCCGCCGCAAAGCGGCTATCGGCAAACAGGGGCGTGGCTTCCTTGCGGCACTGTTCCAGCACGGCGACCAGGGTGCGTTCAGCGTCATGCCTCAGCAGCGCTGGATCGATGGCCGTCTTGCTGAACTCGGCTCCCTGCTTCTGCAGGATATTGGAGACTCGCTTGTTGGCAGCCGCCAGCGCCAGGGCCTCCGGTCGCCGGCTGAACTCATGGACCGCATGGACACGGCGGTGGAACTCCAGGGGCCTGGCTGGCTTGAGCGCCAGCACGGACTGGAACACTTCCACGCTGATGCCCTCGGACTGGTACCAGGCCTTGAAGCGCTCGAGCAGGAAGTCGAATACCTGGGTGTCGAGCCCGGGCTTGAGGCGGAGTCCCGTGTATCCGGCGCATGCCGCCTGAATGCTGGCGAGCAGGTCAAGATTGAGCTGCTTCTCGACGATGATCCGCAGGATGCCCAGGGCCGCGCGCCGCAAAGCGAACGGATCCTTCGAGCCTGTCGGCGGCTGACCGATGGCGAACAGTCCCACAATGGTGTCCAGCTTGTCTGCGATCGCCAATACGCAGCCGGTGACGCTCGTCGGCAATTCGTCGCCCGAAAAGCGCGGCATGTACTGCTCATTCAGCGCAAGTGCGACTTCCCTGGGCTCCCCGTCATTCAGAGCGTAGTAATAGCCGGCGATGCCCTGCAACTCGGCGAACTCAGACACCAGATTGGTCAGCAGATCCGCCTTGCCGAGCAGCGCGGCCCGGCGACACAGCGACTCGTCGGCGTTCAGTTCGGCAGCAATGAATCCTGACAGTGCCGCTACGCGTGCAGACTTCTCGTGCACAGTGCCAAGCTCTTGCTGGAAGATGATGTTCTTGAGCTGTTCAGTTCGCGCCTCGAGTGAAGTCTTGCGGTCTGTATCGTAGAAGAACTTGGCGTCCGACAGCCGTGGGCGAATGACGCGCTCGTTGCCCGCGATCACCTGGGCCGGGTCGGTACTCTCGATGTTGCTCAATGTGATGAAGTTCGGCAGCAGAGCCCCCTGACTGTCCAGCAGGTAGAAGCACTTCTGATGTGACTTCATGGAGGAAATCAGCGCTTCACTTGGCACCTCGAGAAAGTGGCTCTCGAAGCGACCTGTGAGTGCCACGGGCCACTCCACCAGGCTGGTGACCTCCTCGAGCAGATCGTCGTCAATGACGACCGAGGCTTTCAACTTCGCACCCTCTGCTTCGACCAGCTCCCGCACGAGCGTCTTGCGTTCCTCGTAGCTGACCAGCACTTTCGCATCGCGCAAGGCTGCCTCGTAGTTTGTTGCCGCAGACACGGTGACAGGTGCCGGGTGCATGAAGCGGTGGCCGCGGGATTGATTGCCTGCCGTGATCCCCAGAACCTGTGCGGGGATGACCTCTGTTCCAAACAGCATGACCACCCAATGAACCGGGCGCACGAATTCGTCACGCGTCGAGCCCCAGCGCATCTTCTTCGGGATCGGGAGGCCGGCGAGCGCCTTGTTGATCATGTCAGGCAACAGCGTGCTGGTCTGGCTGCCCTTGGCGAAACTGCGAAACACAAGCTTCAGCGCACCGTCCTTCTGCGCCTGCTCCAGCTGCTCGAGGGCTACGCCACAGGAGCGCGCAAAGCCCAGAGCCGCCGGGGTGGGTGCTCCGCCCTTGTCGAAAGCGGCCGCCACCGCCGGGCCCGTCTTCTCGACCACCTTGTCCGGCTGTGACTCGACCAGACCCAATGCCCGAACCGCCAGACGGCGCGGGGTCGCAAAGGCTTCGATCCTGTCGAAACTCAAGCCGGCACTCTCGAAAGCAGCCCGCGTGTTGGCAAGAAAGGCCTCCGACAGCAGCCGCAGCGCCTTGGGGGGTAGCTCTCCAGTGCCGATCTCTACCAAAAAATCACGTTTAGTCATGGTGTGCTGTGAGCTCTCAATCCAGATATTGTTGGCGCAACTCGGGCGTGGCCAGCGGGAAGCCCAGCGCCTTTCTGCTTTCGAAGTAGGCTTCCGCCACCATGCGCGACAGAGTTCGCACGCGCAGGATGTAGCGTTGACGCTCGGTCACCGAAATGGCGTGACGTGCGTCCAGAAGATTGAAGTAGTGAGAGGCTTTGAGCACCTGCTCGTAGGCCGGAAGTGCAAGACCGCGCTCGATCAGGCGCTGACACTGCTGCTCGCAATCGGAAAAATTGCGGAACAGGATGTCCACATCCGCGTGTTCGAAGTTGTAGGCAGACATTTCCACTTCATTCTGCTTGAACACATCGCCGTAGGTGACAACCCCGTTCGGTCTCTTGGTCCAGACTATGTCGTAAATGCTGTCGACACCTTGCAGGTACATGGCGATCCGCTCGATCCCATAGGTGATCTCGCCGCTCACCGGATGGCACTCAAGCCCGCCAACTTGTTGAAAGTACGTAAATTGTGTCACTTCCATGCCATTCAGCCAGACTTCCCAGCCCAGTCCCCAGGCGCCCAGGGTGGGGGACTCCCAGTTGTCCTCGACGAAGCGGATGTCATGCACACGGGTATCGATGCCGAGACTGGCCAGAGACTCCAGATACAGTTCCTGAATATTGGCCGGGGAGGGTTTGAGAATGACCTGGAACTGATAGTAATGCTGGAGACGATTGGGGTTCTCACCGTAGCGACCGTCGGTTGGACGTCGGCTTGGCTGGACATAGGCCGTATTCCAGCTCTCGGGACCGATGGCTCGCAGGAAGGTGGCTGGGTGGAAGGTTCCCGCGCCTACCTCCATGTCAAGAGGCTGCATCAGCACGCAGCCCTGATTTGCCCAGAACTGTTGAAGTGCAAGGATCAGGCCTTGAAAGGTTCCCACATCGGGTCGCGTATCGGTGGCAGTCAAGAAAAAGCTCCGGAGCGTGTTTTGAAGAGGCCGGGATTATCCTTGATTCTTCAATCAATATCCATACTTACGCCATTTTCCAAGGCCTGCTCGGTTTTGCCGGCACGCGCGGGACTGGGGTAGAATCCCGCCCACAGTGTCGCGCAGGTGTTCGCGTGCCAGAGTCGTTCCTCTCCACACCAGCTTCGCGCAGGAGTCTGCAAATCCAATCGATCAAGGTCTGGCTGCTCAAGCTCATGCTGCGTGTGACCGCCCTGCTGCCCCTGCGCCAGGCCCACGCACTGGCCGTGCCATTGGCGGCAGCGGTCTGGAATTTGTCCGCGGATGCTCGGCGCATCACGCTGCGCAATCTTGCTCTGTGTTTTCCGCAGATGTCGCAGACAGAGCGCGAGCAACTTGCCCGTGAAAGCATCCTCGAAACTGCAAAATTCGCCTGCGAACTCGGGCGCGTCTGGGTCAGACCGGTTGAGGAGGTTCTGGAAAGCGTGGTCGAGGTCACCGGCCAGGATGTCCTGGAGCAGGCGCTGCATCGAGGCAAGGGCGTGATCGTACTGGCTCCTCACATCGGTAACTGGGAATTGTGCGGCCTGCATCTGGATCGACAGGCAGCCACGACCTATCTGTATCGCCCGCCAAAACTCACGGGATTCGAAACCGCGATGGTCGCTTACCGCGCGCGTGCCGGCGCTCAACTGGCGCCGACGACGCGAAAAGGGATCGCGATGCTCGTCAAGGCACTGGAGCGCGGGGAGATCGTGGGAATCCTGCCTGACCAGGAGCCGGCGCTGGACAGCGGCGTGTTCGCGCCCTTTTTCGGCGTTCCCGCCCTGACAATGACGCTGGTATCACGCCTCGCCGCCCGGACAGACGCAGCGCTCGTGGTCATGTACGCCCAGCGACTGCCCGAGGGCCGTGGATTTGCCATACGCCTTGCACCCGTGGGGTCCGCGCTGGCCGATCCTGACGCGGAGATCGCCGCGGCTGCCCTGAATGAGGTGGTTGAGCGCTGTGTGCGTGAGGTGCCCGGGCAATACCAGTGGGAATACCGGCGTTTCAAGCACCAGCCCGACCACTCCAAGAATGCGCTTTATCGTTAGTGATGCCAGAACATGGGGCAGGAACAGCACCAGCACGCTGAAGAGCATCAGCAGCACACCCAGGATCCTGGAAACGACGCTCAGAAGCATATTGGTGTCAGAAGAAGGTCAGGCCGACCTGGAAGAGGCGTTCCACTTCAGGAATGCGGCGCTTGTCCACCAGGAAAAGAATGACATGATCTCCCGACTGAATGACGATGTTGTCATGGGCAATCAGCACTTCGTCGTCTCGCACAATGGCACCAATCGTTGTCCCGGGAGGCAGTTCGATGTCCTCGATGGCCTTGCCGACCACCTTGGAGGAATGACTGTCGCCGTGGGCGATGGCCTCCAGAGCCTCGGCTGCGCCACGGCGCAGGGAGTGCACGTTCACGATGTCGCCGCGACGTACATGGGTGAGTAGACTGCCAATCGTGGCGAGCTGCGGCGAAATCGCGATGTCGATCTCGCCTCCCTGCACCAGATCGACGTAAGCCGGATTGTTGATCAGGGTCATGACCTTGCGCGCCCCGAGTCGCTTGGCCAGCATCGACGACATGATATTGGCCTCGTCGTCATTGGTCAGCGCCAGGAAAACATCGGTGTCTTCGATGCTCTCTTCCAGCAACAACTCCTTGTCCGAAGACGCGCCGTTGATGATGATCGTCTTGCTGAGCCGATCGGAGAGATAGGCACAGCGTTGCGGGTTGTGCTCGATGATCTTGGTCTGATAACGGGACTCCACAGCCTCGGCCAGTCGGGAGCCGATGTTGCCGCCCCCGGCAATGATCAGGCGGCGATACGGGCGATCCAGACGGCGCAACTCCCCCATCACCCTGCGGATATTGCGCTGGGCAGCGATGAAAAACACCTCGTCGTCGGCCTCGATGACGGTGGACCCCTCAGGCATGATGGCAGTGTCACGGCGGAAGATGGCCGCAACGCGGGTGTCGACATTCGGCATGTGTTCGCGCAAGAAGCGGATTTCCTGCCCCACCAGCGGACCGCCGTAATAAGCCTTGACCGCCACCAGCTGCGCCTTGCCTTCCGCAAAGTCCAGAACCTGGAGGGAACCGGGCAGATCGATGAGTCGCTCGATGTAGTGGGACACCAACTGCTCGGGGCTGATCACCACATCAGCGGCGATGGCGCCTGTTCCAAACAGCTCTTCCGCAGACATGTAGGATGCTGAACGCAGGCGGCAGATCTTCTTGGGTGTCTTGAACAACACCTGGGCGATCTGACAGGCCACAAGATTCACTTCATCGTTTTCGGTCACGGCGATCAGCATGTCGGCATCGTCGCCGCCAGCCATTCGCAACACGTCAGGATAAGAGGGTTGACCAACTGCCGTGCCGATGTCGATCCTGTCCTTCAACTCACGCAGCTTGTCTGCATCCGGATCAACAATGGTGATGTCATTCGCCTCGCTGGCGAGGTTTTCGGCGAGCGAGACGGCGACGTGGTTCGCCCCCAGAATGATGATCTTCATCGTAGCAATGTCTCCGGATCCTTGCGCAGCCGAGCAAAGAAGAACCCATCGTGGCCTGCGGCATCTGGCAGCAGCTGTCTGCCATAGGCGCATTCTACTCCCCACGCGGCGGGAATTTCCTCGTGTTTTGCGTCCGGGTGCCGTGCGATAAAGCGGTCTATCACATCCGAGTTCTCGGAGGGCAGGACGGAGCACGTGGAATACAGAAGCAGCCCCCCGGGCTTCAAGGTTGGCCAGAGAGCGGCCAACAGACGCAGTTGTTCCCTCTGCAAGGCCAGGACCTGATCTTCCAGACGCAGCAACTTGATGTCGGGATGACGGCGGATGATGCCGGTGGCGGAACAGGGAGCGTCCAGAAGGATCCGATCGAAGAGCTGTCCATCCCACCACGCCGCGGTTTGCCCTGCATCAGCGCATGCAAGCGTGGCCTTCAGCTGCAGGCGGTCCAGATTCTGCTGCACGCGTTCGAGCCGTCTGGCGTCGTTGTCCAGCGCCACAAGTCCCGCCAAAGGAAGACCACGTTCCAGGAGATGACAAGTCTTGCCGCCAGGCGCAGCACAGGCATCCAGAACGCGGATGCCGGGTTCCAGGTCGAGCAGATCCGGTATCAACTGGGAAGCTTCGTCCTGAACACTGACAAGCCCCTCGGCGAAACCCGGCAAGCTGATCACCGGCTCTGCATGTTCAAGATAGATGCTGCTGTCGCACAGCTGACCTGCATGTGCCCCACACTGTGCCAGGGCAAGTTGCTCCAGGTAATCCTGTCTTGAGACCCGGGAGAGATTGACGCGCAGCGTCATCGGCGGATGCTGATTGTTGGCTTCAAGAATGGCCTCCCACTGCTCGGGCCAGGCAGTGCGTGCGGCGCGCATGAACCAGACAGGGTGGCAAAGTCGTGCTGCATCTGATTGTTGGGCACGCGCCAGCAATGCTTCCGCGTCACGCAGAAACGAGCGCAATACCGCGTTCACCAGACCCTTGGCCCACTGCTTTTTCAACACCAGGCAAGCCGCCACGGTTTCGTTGACGACGGCATACTCTGGAACACGCATGCCATGCAGTTGGTACAGACCGCAAAGCAGCAGGCAGCGAATATCCTGATCCTTGGCCTTCAAGGGCTTCTCGAGCAATTGTGACAGGACGGCATCCAGCAGGAAGAACCAGCGGCAGGTGCCGAAGCAGATTTCCTGCAACAAGGGGAAGTCCTGGGCGTTGTCGTTCGGGCGCTCCAGCAAAGTGGCCAGGGAACCCTGTTGCTGCAGGAGTCTGCTGAGAATCGTGGCAGCCTGTGCTCGCAGTTGACCGGGTTTCATGGAGCGGCAGCAATCACTGCGTCGAATTGCGAACCGTTTTCGAAGTGGTTTCGGTGAGCATTGACGAAATCGCGGATGCTGACGGGATTCTTGCCCGGCAGCTGAATCTGCGTGATGTTCAATGTCGAATTCAGGCATGCGACGAGAAGCCCGTCCTTGTCCGCGCTGATGACAGTGCCGGGTCTGAAGGCGGCCGCTGGCCCCACCTGCGCCTTGAGCAGCCGGATACGTTCTTCGCGATACTGGGTGTAGGCAGGCATACGCCCGACCATGCCGCGAATCTGTCGATTGATTGCTTGTGCATCCTGGTCCCAGTGGATCAGGGACTCGTGCTTTTCCAGTTTGGCGGCGTAGGTGCTGGCGGCGTGATCCTGTACCGTTGCGCGCAGGATGAACCCCTCAAGATCAGCCAGCGCGCGCAGCAGTCCCCGGATGCCAGCGTGTTCGAGCTTGCTCTCAAGGCTGATGCGGTCGTCATCTTCCGTGATCGCCACCTCTTCGGTGCACAGCATCGGTCCGGTATCCAGGCCCTTGTCCATCTGCATGATGGTGACGCCCGTGTGCGTATCGCCTGCCATCAGCGCGCGCTCGATCGGTGCCGCGCCACGCCAGCGTGGCAGAAGAGAGGCGTGGACGTTCACGCAACCCAGACGGGGAGTGTCCAGAATGGGCTGGGGAAGAATGAGGCCGTAAGCGACCACCACCATGACATCGGCATGCCAAAGTGCAAGATCAGCGGCCGCGGTCTCGGTGCGAAGGCTTTGTGGCTGAAGGACGGGAAGCCCTCGCGCTTGCGCAATCTGTTTCACGGCGCTCGCCTGCAGCTGCTTGCCACGGCCGGCGGGGCGGTCGGGCTGGGTGTAGACGGCGACCACCTCGTGTTCTGACCGCAACAGCGCCTCGAGGAGGCCGGCGGCAAACGGCGGAGTGCCCGCGAAGACGATTCTCAATCTGCTCATAGATGTTCCGGAATCGGACCGGACGCCTTCCGAAGGAGATGATCCAGTGGGTATGTCAGGCGGATTCCTTGTGGGCCAGCTCTAGCTTCTTGCGAATGCGCTCACGCTTGAGGGTGCTCAGATAATCGACGAACAACTTGCCGTTGAGATGGTCCATTTCGTGCTGAATGCAAGTTGCGAGCAAGCCGTCGGTTTCAATGACAAAAGGGTCGCCATGACGATCCAGCGCGTGAATGCGCACCATGCGTGGGCGCGATACCGTCTCGTAGAACCCAGGGACGGAAAGACAGCCTTCGTCATAGTCCTCCAGCGTCTGGTCTATAATTTCGATGCGAGGATTGATGAAGACCAGCGGCGTGTCCTTGTTGTCGGAGATGTCGATCACGATCAGCTGCTTGTGGATGTTCACCTGTGTGGCGGCCAAACCAATGCCGGGAGCCGCGTACATGGTCTCGAACATATCGTCGATGGTACGCGACAATTCCGGGGTGAATTCCAGCACGGGTGTCGCCTTGCGGCGCAGCCTCAGGTCAGGAAACTCGAGGATGTTCAGTATGGCCATATGCGATAAATACCAGCAAGCGCGCGAACTTAGGATCGAAATTTAAAACAGGATTGTGAACTGCTTTTAGTGCTCAGTATACCGTATTGCTAAGATACGGCACCTCTCCCAAACGAGCCGGATTGTAAATATGAACGCGTCAAGACTGAAGAGGTTACTCCTGGCATGTGCCTGCTTCATGCTGGCCGCCATGCCACTGACACACATTCAGGCTCAGACGCTCACTCTTGCGCCGGGTTCTCCTGAAACTTATGTGGTGAAGGAAGGCGACACGCTTTGGGACATTGCGTCGGTGTTTCTGCAGGAGCCCTGGCGCTGGCCCGAGATCTGGCAGGGCAATCCAGAAGTTCAGGACCCGGACCTCATCTATCCCGGTGATGTGCTGCAGTTGATCGCCACGGCAGACGGACCCAGAATCGTCATGGAGCGTACAGGCCGTCAAGTCGTCAGACTCAGCCCCACGGTGCGCGAATCGCCCCTGCTCAATCCCATACCCACAATTCCTCGCCAGGTCTTGCAGGGGTTTCTGGTGGAAAATCGCATCGTCGAGAAAGAAGCCTTCGAGTCAGCCCCTTATATCCTATCGAGCGCCACGGGGAACCTGATCATGGGTGCCGGACATGAAGTGTTTGTCAGGGGGGAGTGGCCTGGCACTGACACGGGTTTTGATGTCTTTCGACTCGGTGCGGTATATCGTGATGGCGAAGGCGTCGTGATCGGACAGGAGGCCATCAAGCTGGGCGAACTCACGGTGATTTCCGATGAGGGCGATGGATTGCGGCGAGCGCTCATCGTGCAAAGCGACGAAGAACTGAAAGCCGGCGACCGCCTGCTCCAGCGAGAAGTCGCCCGCCTGGACATGAACTACTTTCCGCGTTCACCAGAGTCAACCGTCGAGGGCAGCATCATCGGTCTGCTCAACAATGAGAGTCAGGCAGCGCAGTTCGAATCGGTGGTCATTAATCTTGGCATGTCGAATGGCCTGGAAGAAGGTGACCTGTTGTCGATCCTGCGCAAGGGCAATATCGTCGAGGACGTCGTTGCACGAAGCAGCGTCACCCTGCCTGCGACGGAGATCGGCCTGCTTCTGGTTTACAAGACCTTCGAGCGGATGAGCTACGGCGTCATCCTGACACTTACCGAGCCCTCGGCTGCAGGAGACTTCGTTCGCACGCCGTGAAACCCTGCTGAACACAATTCCACTTTCGATCAAGGATGATCAAGGGCATGAACTCCCAGGAAATGCTTGACTGGCTGACGTTGTTTCATGACGACGGCACTCCCCTATCGCTCGTGCGAGAGCTGCTGCTGACTGGCACGACGGCCGACGGGCTCCATGAACGGCTGCGCGAATTCTCATCTGTAGACAAGGAAGCAGGGATGCTCCTGCACCGGGCGCTGAAATCGACCGATGCGCGCAGCAAGGCAGAGGCCGCATTGGTCTGGAGCAGTCAAGAGGACCATCGGCTGTTATTGCTGACAGATCCGCACTATCCGACTCTCCTGCGCGAGATTGCCGATCCTCCTCCATTGCTTTTCATCCGTGGCAACGTCGATGCGCTGCAATTGCCTCAGATCGCGGTCGTCGGCAGTCGACGAGGCAGCGTTGACGGGCGCGACAACACGGCCATGTTTGCTCGCGAGATCGTGAACAAAGGGCTCGGCGTGTGCAGCGGCCTGGCCAGTGGAATAGACACGGTTGCCCATACAGCGGCGCTGGATGCCGGCGGGATCAGCAACGCGGTGCTGGGGACAGGAGTTGATCTGATCTATCCGCGCTCGAATACGCGACTGGCGTCCCGGGTCCTGGAAAGTGGTGCGCTGGTCTCGGAGTTTCCGCTTGGCTATCCAGCGCTTCCGGTGAACTTCCCCCGTCGCAATCGCATCATCAGCGGGTTGAGCATTGGAGTTCTCGTGGTGGAGGCTGCGCTCCAAAGCGGGTCCCTCATCACCGCAAGGATGGCGATGGAGCAGAATCGTGAAGTCTTTGCCGTCCCCGGAGCCATCCGCAATCCCTATGCGAAAGGTTGCCACCAGCTGATCCGAGACGGCGCCACCCTCGCCGAAACCCCGGAGGATCTATGGACGTCCCTCGACGGCTTGCTTGAATTGTCGACTCGCGCCGCCAACGCAGTCACCAGGAGCAAGAGCTTCTCATGCGACTTGGCGCGAACGGGTTCGTTCACTCGAGCTCAGCGCGACCTGCTGGCCCATCTCGGCTTCGAGCCGGCGAGCCTCGATCTCATCGTTTCCCGTACAGGCAGAAATGCGCTTGAACTGCAGGCGGATCTGTTGACTCTGGAGCTTGCCGGCGCAGTGCGCGCAGAGGCTGGCCGCTATGTCCTGCGGGGTGCGGCGCCCTTGCAAGGCCCCTGAGAGTCCTGTACTTTCTCCCGCTCAAAATTCGCAAGCAGAGGTGCAAAATGTCTGGTCCGTTCGTGGCGATTCTCATGGGTTCCGAGTCAGATCTGCCCGTCATGCAGGGCGCCAGTGATGTTCTGGCCGGGCTTGGTGTGCGCTGTGAAATGAAGATCACCTCTGCACACAGGACGCCGGCTGCGACGCAGCAGTACATCAGTGATGCTGAATCGCGCGGCTGCGCGTTGTTCATCGCAGGCGCTGGTCTGGCGGCACACCTTGCCGGCGCTGTGGCTGCCCACACCCTCAAGCCAGTCATTGGTGTCCCCATCGACTCCGGGCCCATGCAAGGCATGGACTCCCTGCTGTCGACGGTCCAGATGCCGGCGGGCATCCCCGTCGCCACGGTGGCGATTGGCAAGACCGGTGCCAAGAATGCCGGCTACCTTGCTGCGCAGATACTGGCTTTGCAGGACCCCGCCCTGGCGCAGAGAGTCCGCGCAGAACGAGAACAGAAGGCGGCCAGTGTGCAAGCTCAGGATCGTGCTCTGCAGGAATCCCGCAAGTAAGCAAGTAAGACAGAGGACTCTGCACGTGCGGCCAGGACGTTGGAAGATCAAGCAGGCTGCCATGCAACTGCTGGATGGCAAGATTCTGGCGTACCCTGCTGAAGCGTTCTGGGCGCTGGGCTGTGACCCCGAGAACCAGACGACCACCCGCAGACTTCTTGCCATCCTGGGGCGCCCGGAAGAAGAAGGCGTGATTCTTGTAGCGGCCTCGGTGGCGCAGATAGAACATCTCCTGGATGGTCTGACCAGAAAGCAACGTCACACCATCGTTGCCAGCTGGCCTGGCGCTGCCACATGGCTTGTTCCCGACGTCAATGATCAGATCCCCTCCTGGATTAAAGGTACGCGAAGCGGAGTTGCCATTCGAGTTAGTGCTCACCCACTCGCAAAAGCATTGTGCCTCGCGTTCGGAGGGCCGGTGGCTTCGGTTCCCGCCAATCGCACAAGTGGATTTGTAGCCAGGAGCGCCCTGCAGGTGGTCAAGCACCTGGGCAGGAAAATAGACGGCCTCGTGCCTGGGATGCCAGGGCGGCAGACCTCTGGCACCACGATCATTGATGCATGCGCGGGAAGCGTTGTCCGCTGAGCGCCCAGTCCACTTTTCAAGCAGCAGGAGCTACACATGGCCAGCAATCCAATGGAAGCCGTCACAATCAGCGCCGTCAGGGACTATCTGCTCGAACTGCAGGACGCGATCTGCAATCGCCTCGAGGCCATCGACGGTCGAGCTCGCTTCATCACCGACGCCTGGGAACGCGATGCCGGCGGCAGCGGGCGCAGCCGCGTCATCAGTCAGGGGGCCGTCTTCGAGAAGGGCGGCGTCAATTTCTCCCACGTATTTGGTTCCAGGCTTCCCCCATCCGCATCCGCCACACGGCCGGAGCTGGCCGGCCGTTCCTTTCAGGCGATGGGCGTGTCACTGGTGATTCATCCAGACAATCCTTTCGTGCCGACATCCCACGCGAACTTCCGGTTCTTTGTGGCGGAAAAGGACGGAGAGCAGCCGGTTTGGTGGTTTGGCGGCGGCTACGACCTCACGCCCTACTACGGTTTTGATGAGGACTGCCGACACTGGCACCAGACAGCAAAGAATGCCTGCGCGCCTTTCGGAGACCATCTTTATCCACGCTTCAAGAAAGAATGCGATGAATACTTTTTCATCAAGCACCGTGGCGAACCACGTGGCGTCGGAGGTCTGTTCTTTGACGACTTCAACGAGCCTGGCTTCGTCGACAGTTTCGAGATGGTGAAGGCTCTCGGCAACAGCTATATCGAGGCCTATGCTCCCATCGTCGAGCGTCGCCGCGCGACCCCGTACAGCGAACACCACAAGCACTTCCAGGCCTATCGCCGCGGGCGTTATGTGGAGTTCAACCTTGTCTACGATCGCGGGACGCTCTTTGGGTTGCAGTCTGGCGTCGGCCGTATCGAGTCCATTCTGATGTCACTGCCCCCGGTCGTGCGCTGGGACTACAACTGGGTGCCTGAGCATGGCACTGAGGAGGCTCGCCTCTACAGTGACTATCTGCGATTCCGTGACTGGGTCTAGGAGGCTTTCGTGGATCGTTACGCCGTAGTCGGTCATCCGATCAGCCACAGCCGATCTCCCTGGATTCACGCCCAGTTTGCCGCGCAGACTGCACAGTCCATGCAATACACCGCGATGGATGTCGATCCCGCGCAGTTCGAAGCATCGATTGCCCGCTTCTTCGTAGAGGGAGGAGCAGGGCTCAACATCACGGTTCCATTCAAGGAGCGTGCCTGTGCGATGGCTCGCAAGCGCAGTCCAGCCGTCGACGCGTGTGGTGCCGCCAATACTCTGTACCTTGATGCCGAAGGGCTCTTGTGTGCAGAGAATACCGATGGGCATGGCTTGCTGCAGGATCTGGTCGCCAACCACGGTGCCTGCCTCGCCGAGCGGCGCATTCTGCTGCTGGGGGCGGGAGGTGCAGTGCGAGGGGTCATCCCCGCATTGCTGGAGCATGGACCGGCGCACATAGGTATCCTGAATCGCAGTCATGACAAAGCCGTTCAACTGGCGAAGCACTTCCGCGGGGAAGTCGATATCAAGGCATGGCCTGCAGAGACTGCCTTTGCCCAGCCTTTTGACTTGATCATCAATGGCACCTCGGCTGGCCTGCACGGCGACTTGCCCTCCATACCGGCAGGCGTCTTGCATTCTCAGACCTGGTGTTACGACATGGTCTATGGGAAAGGGGAAACGGCCTTTGTCCAATGGGCGCGTCGGGCGGGTGCCGCCAAGGCGATTGATGGGATCGGCATGCTGGTGGAGCAGGCGGCCAGGGCCTTTTCGATCTGGCGTGGTGTCACGCCACAAACCGCAGCGATCATCCAGGCGCTGCGCCAGGAACTGGCGGCGCCCTCCCCCGGTTCAGGGTTGTGACAGCGATTGCAGATGACGGTCCTTCAGTTCGACATAGCGTTGTGACGAGTACGTGAAATAGGCTCGTTCTTTCTCGGAAAGTGGCCGAATCTGCTTCACCGGTGAGCCGACATAGAGATGGCCGCTCTGCAGTCGCTTGCCTGGAGGGACAAGACTGCCGGCACCCACCACCACCTCCGATTCCACCACAGCGCCATCCATGACTATCGCTCCCATGCCGATCAACACGCGGTCGGCGATTGTGCAGCCGTGCAACATCACCTTGTGCCCCACGGTCACATCGTCGCCAATGATGGTGGCATAACCGCCTGGATTGAACGGTCCATCATGTGTGACGTGTATGACCGTGCCGTCCTGGATATTGCTGCGCGCGCCAATGCTGATGCGATGTATGTCGCCTCGAACGACCACGAGAGGCCAGAAGGAACTGTCCTCTCCCGCGCTCACATTGCCTATGATCAGGGCGGTACTGTCCACAAAGACAGTAAGGTCAAGGACGGGTGTAAAGCCTTCGAACTGGCGCAGGGACATCGCAGCTTCCTTTTGACTGGTGAAAAATGCCGCTGGCCGGACCAGCGCTTGAAGTACTATAAGACGGCCGATTCCGGGAAGACAGACAGGATCTCGCGTGATCAATGACAGTGACCAAGGGGATAGACAAGCTCATGACAACCAATCCATTGCTCAATTTCACCAGCTTGCCTGATTTTTCCTTAATCCAGGCAGACCATATCGAACCAGCAGTGGACACCGTTCTGCAGGCCAACAGAGAGCAGCTGCTGCAGTTGCTCGATGACTCGCGAAACCTCGCTGGTCCCACCTGGCAGAGCCTGATGCTGCCGTTGGACGAGATGGAAGATCGCTTGAGCAAGGTCTGGTCAACTGTAAGCCATCTCAACGCAGTGAAGAATACTCCGCAGATCCGCGAAGCCTACAACCTGTGTCAGCCAAGGATCACGGCCTATTACACGGAACTCGGCCAGAATCGCCAGCTCTTCACTGTCGTGCAGCGCCTGGCCGACCGTGCCGCAGACCTGGGTCTGGATGGCTCGCAGCGCAAGATTCTCCGTGACTACCTGCTCGACTTCCGCCTCTCCGGGGTCGACCTGGAAGCGGACCGAAAGCAGGAGTTCGCGGATCTGGAAGCCCGCTTGAGCAGCCTTTCGACGCAGTTCAGCAACAATGTCCTGGATTCGACAGCGGCCTGGTCTCTCCACATTGCCGATCCTGCTGAATTGTCAGGGATGCCTGAGTCGAGCATTCAGGCGGCGGCCGCCCTCGCTGGCAAACGCGACAAGCCAGGGTATCTCCTCACCCTGGATGCCCCCTGCTACATCGCCGTCATGACCAACGCGGACAATCGCGCCCTGCGTGAGCAGATCTATACCGCCTATGTCACTCGTGCGTCTGATCAGGGAGGTCATGACCCCAGGCACGACAATCAGGGCCTGATAGTCGAGATCCTGAATTGCCGCGCACAGTTGGCCTCGCTGCTGGGCTATGCGTCCTACGCGGAGGTTTCGGTGGCACGCAAGATGGCCAGCTCCGTCAATCGGGTGAACGAGTTCCTGCGCGATTTGTGTGAATTGGCAGTCCCGGCTGCACGTCGAGAGTATGCGGAGCTCGAGGAATTCGCCCGGCAGCATCATGGAATCCCGGAACTCAAGGCCAGGGACGTTGCCTACTACAGTGAAAAGCTGCGCAAACACAGCTTTGATGTTTCGCAGGAGGAATTGCGACCTTACTTTCCTCTCCCCAAGGTGCAGCAAGGCCTCTTTGAAACCGCGAGTCGACTTTATGGCGTCCAGATTGTGCCGGACGGCAGCATGAGCGTCTGGGAAGCAGGAGTCGAGGCGTTCGCGGTGAAGCGCGACGGACGTACAGTTGCCAGATTCTATTTCGATGTCTTCACGCGTGAAGGCAAGAAGTCCGGCGCCTGGATGGCCGAGTGCCGTTCCAGACGACAACTTTCCGACGGGTCTCTGCAGATTCCCGTTGCGTATCTGATCTGCAACTTCGCCTCAGGGACGGGCGGCAAGCCCGCCCTGCTCACACACAATGAAGTGACAACATTGTTTCATGAGTTCG
>JALREE010000157.1 GCA_023256835.1 Pseudomonadales bacterium
TGTTCGCCCTGTTCGTTGGGGTGCTGCTTTTCGTCTGGTACCCAGCGCCCTATTTCTCTGCATCAGGCGGTTGGCAGGGCCTGCAGCTGGTGGCGGCCGTCGATCTGGTGCTGGGGCCGCTGTGCACACTCATTCTCTTCAATCCCCACAAGAGCGCACGTGAGCTGCGTGCTGACATTGCTGTGGTGGTTCTGCTGCAGCTGCTCGCGCTGGCCTATGGTGTGAAGGCCGTGTACGAGCAGCGGCCGGTGGCCGTGGTGTTTCTCGACAGCAGCTTCTACACAGTGCCGGCGCTGGCCATCACCAGTCAGGGTGTGCCGCTGACGCAGCTGGAACAGTTCGGCGAGCGTTTTCCCGTCTATGTCTACGCCAGTCGGCCGGAGTCAGGGCCCGAATTCGAGCGCTTCGTGCATGCCGTCGAGCAGTTGCAGATTCCGCCGCACGAGCAGGTCGGCCTGTATCGCCCGCTGGCGGAGAATTTTTCCAGCGTGATCGGGTCTTCACTGAGCATCGCCCAGATCGAGGCGGCCAGCCCGCAGATGAGCTCACAACTCGCCTCGCTGCGAGCCCGCCTGGGCCTTGATCTCGATGAGCTGCATGCCATCGCGCTGACGTCACGCTATCGCAATATCGTGCTGTTTTTCGACGCTGACGCACGTCTGCAAGGCACAGCCAGTGCGCCTTTCAAGACGGGAGACTTGTGAGGCCAGGGGCTTTCCGGCTTGCTTGATAAATGCACTTCGGTGGTTTAACGTAGCGCGCTCTCAAGAAACCGGAAGTCGCCCGCGGTGTTCAGGCAAGGTTCAGCCTTGGCTGTCAGAATTGAAACCGTGAGACCAGTGAACCAGCTGCACACCAAGTGCCGGAGTGTTTGAACATGAAGAATGCCAGACTCGCAACAGCCACCGTATTGACTGCAGTCCTCGCCACCGGCGTGATGGCCGATGCAGGTGCTCAACCGACATCGCTGATGGACGGCGTCTACACCGCCGAACAGGCCGCGACCGGGAAGGCGCTGTTCGAGCAGAACTGTTCCACCTGCCACAACGCCGATTATTACAAGACCGTGCTGCAGACCTGGCGCGGCCAGCCACTGATGTACCTGTTCGAGCAGGTCATGAGCGCCATGCCCGCTGACAAGCCGGGCGCCCTGATGGACACGGAGTACGAAGACGTTTTCGCGTATGTATTGCAGATCGTCGGCTTCCCGGCCGGTGAGACCCGTCTGCAGTATGCCGGCGGCTCCATGGAAGACATCGCGATCCAGCCCGCGCCGTAAACAGCAAGTCAGGCAGTGACCCGTGCTCGCGGGTCACTCGCCGCCTTCCCTCGCACCATCCCAGGCACTACTCCCCACAATCGCGCAGAATCACCGTGATCCGGTTGCGGTCCGCATTGGCCAGCCGCAGATCGTACTTCTCAGCCAGCGCCTGCCACTGGCGGACATAGGAACACTGGTACTCGTCCCTGGGCAGGTAGCGGCTCGGCCCGCGATCGTTCTTGCGGCGAATCTCGCTGCGTTCGGTCAGCACGATATTGGCCGGATCATTGGCGAACATCAGTTTCTTTTCGGGCGGCCAGGCGTCGCCGCCCTGGTTGTGGGCATAGCGCAGCGGGATCACGTGATCGATGTCGATCTGGGCGGCCACGGTGAACGTCTTGCCGGTGTACTCGTCGAACCATTCCCCGGTGCGCACCTCGCAGTTGCGCGGGTTGGTGAAGCCGACGGGCGCGCGGCTGGTGATGAACAGGATCTCGTGCCGTGTGGTCTGGCAGTCGCCGTCGTAGTCCCGCGAATAGTCCCAGTCCACCTCGTTGAAGAACTGCTCCCGGGTGCGTGGATCGAAGAAGAAGCTGTCCTGCCCGGAGCGGAAGAAGGAGTCCGGCATCTCGCAATCCGGCATGTGGCAGTGGTAACTCTGGCCGTCGTAGTGGCCGCCGTTCTGATCCAGCGGGCCGGGGTGGCTCATCACGTTGCCGGCAGGCAGCAGCAGACAGAACAGCAGGCCCTGCAGCAGGATGCGGCAGGGTGAGAGTCCGGCCCCGAGGGGCGGGCGGCGAAGGTGCTTCATGGTGCCTCCTGAAAGAATGGGGCCGCTAGGGCTGAAACAACATGGACAGATCGATGGCCCGGCAGTCCTTGGTCAGAGCGCCGATGGAAATGAAATCGACACCTGTTTCGGCCACGGGAACCAGCGTCTCGCGGTTGATGCCACCCGAGGCTTCCAGGCGGGCACGACCTGCGGTGCGTTCGACTGCCTCGCGCAGCAGGGGCAGCGTGAAATTGTCCAGCATGATGGTGTCGGCGCCAGCCGCGAGGGCCTGGTCGAGTTCGTCCAGCGTCTCCACTTCCACCTCGACCGGCCTGTCGGCAAGGAGTCCGCGCGCTGCCGCGACTGCCGCCGCGATGGAGCCGCAGGCGCTGATATGGTTTTCCTTGATCAGGAACGCGTCGTAAAGCCCCATGCGGTGGTTGTGGCAGCCGCCCACGGTGACGGCGTACTTCTGCGCGGTGCGCAGGCCGGGGATAGTCTTGCGGGTGTCCAGCAGGCGCACGCCGGTATGGGCGACCAGGTCGGCATGCTGGCGACAGATCGTGGCGGTGCCCGACAGCGTCTGCAGGAAATTCAGGGCGCAGCGCTCGGCTGTCAGCAGAGAGCGTGCGCGCCCTTGCAGCGTGACCAGCGGGGTATCGGCCACGATCCGATCACCGTCCTGGCAGTGCCAGTGGCAGTGGATGTCCGGGTCGACCTGGCGCGTCACCTCGTTCACCCAGGCGATGCCGCACAGGATGGCTGGCTCTCGAGCGAAAATTCGAGCCGTGGCGAGCGTCTCCCGGGGGACGAGCAGGGCGGTGATGTCGCCGCTGCCGACGTCTTCAAGAAGGGCGTTGCTGACAGTGGCGCAAAGATCATCCGGCAGTGACATCGCTAGGTACCTGAAGGCGGGCGGGGTGGGGCTTCTGACGTGCAGTGGCCCGAATTATGGCCCAGCACCCTCGTGATTGGTAGCGCACCCCGGGTCTGTGGCGCAGCGATGGATTGCGGCCGGCGGCCCGGCTAGAATCGGTGCCTCCGTGCCACCACGAGTACCGCTCTTGACTCCCGACGACCGCCTGGAACATGCGCGCCAGCTGCCTTCGCCCAACTGCTCCGAGCGCCCGCCGGGCGAGCGGGTCAGCCTGCTGGTGATCCACAACATCAGCCTGCCGCCGGGCGAGTACGGTGGCGGCCATGTCGACGAACTGTTCTGCAACACGCTCGATCCTGGTGCGCATCCCTATTTCGCCGGCATTGCGCACCTGCGCGTCTCGGCCCATTTGCTGATTGACCGGCAGGGCCGGCTCACCCAGTACGTGCCCTTCAACCGCAAGGCATGGCATGCCGGGCAGTCCTGTCATGGTGGACGCGAGAATTGCAATGACTTCTCCATTGGTATCGAATTGGAGGGCACCGACCACGAGCCGTTCACGCCGGCGCAGTACGACACGCTGGTGGACGTGACCCACACGCTGATCCAGCGTTTCCCAGAACTGTCGCCTGAGACCATCGTGGGGCACAGTGACATCGCTCCCGGGCGCAAGACGGACCCGGGCCCCCACTTCGACTGGGCGCACTATCTTGCGCGCGTCCGCCGCCGGGAGTCCTGAAATGAGTTTTCTCGTGATACTGCTGGCGCTGCTGATCAACCACTACTGGCAGCACGACAAGGCGATTCTGGCCGATGACTGGTTCTTGCCGCTGCAGCGGCGCCTGTGCCAGCGTGTGCATGCCATGGCGCCGGAGCAGCCCGAGCCGGGCCCGCTGTATCCCGTTCTGCTGCTGGGCGTGCTGCCTGCCCTGGTGATCGTCGTGTTGCTGCTGGTGCAAGGCGCCCTGCTGGGCGTGGTGACCCTGGCGCTGCACGTCGGCCTGTTGTTGCTCATGTTCGAGCAGCAGAGTCTGCGCCGAGTCAGCACGGCATATCTGGATCGCTGGCGTGCGGGCAACTACCACGGGGCCTTCCTGCTGCTGCAGGAACGCTGGCCCGCGCTTGCTCTGGACAATGCCACGCAGCGGCAAGCGGTGCACGAGCAGTTCTGCCGCTACCTGATCGGGAGTGCGTTCGAGCGGCTCTTTGCCGTGGTGTTCTGGTATCTGGTGCTGGGGCCGGCAGCCGCCCTGCTGTACCACGTGACAGTGCTGTACCGGCAGCACTGTGCCAGTGAACGAGACACCCAGGCGGGGCGCTTCATACAGCGGCTGATCCACATTCTGGAGTGGGTGCCGGCGCGTCTGCTGGCCCTGAGTTTCTGTCTGACGGGCGACTTCGTGGCTGCCTTCTCACGCTTGCGTGAGCTGTGGCGCGATGCCGAACTCAGTGCCGTCGAGCTGGTGCTGGCCTGCGCCTTGGCGGCCGTGGACACGGCGCAGCGCACGCTTTTCGTCAAGGAGAGTGAGCAGGGCGATGCGGTGGACACCGTGCTCGTGCCAGCAGATGATGCCGGCGACTTTGCCCTCACAAGCGTTCGCGCCGCCCAGCAGGCCGAGGATCTGCTGGGTTTGCTGCAACGCAGCCAGTTCCTCTGGGTGGGCCTGCTGGCCATCCTGGCGGTCGCCAGTGTCGGGACGTGACGGTTTTGTAGTTTAACTACAAGAAGCGCTTTGCAGCATTGAAAAACGCCGTTGGCTTCGATTAAAATCCGGCCATGGTGTAAATTATTTACAAAGTGCGCGGGTCCTGTGCGGCCGGGCGTACAAGCAATCAAAACTCCTGCAAGGGCAGGAACAACAAGAGAGTCGTGGACTATGAGTCAATTCAAAGAAGATACCAACCCCACCGAAACCAAGGAATGGCTTGATGCCCTGGGCTCTGTCATCGATCAGGAAGGTGAGGAGCGCGCCCACTTCCTGCTGAGCAAGCTTTCCGAGGAAGCCACTCGCAACACCCTGACTCTCCCGTTCTCCGCCGTCACCACGCCCTACCGCAACACCATCTCCAGCCGCGAAGAAGAAAAGATGCCGGGCGACCTCTACATGGAGCGTCGCATCCGCGGCATCGTGCGCTGGAACGCCCTCGCCATGGTGATGCGCGGCGGCAAGAAGCCGGGCGCCGATCTGGGTGGCCACATCTCCACGTTCTCCTCCGCCGCCACCCTGTATGACGTGGGGTTCAACTACTTCTTCCGCGGTGCCAGTGACAGTCACGGCGGCGACCTGATCTACTTCCAGGGGCATTCCTCCCCGGGTATTTATTCGCGCTCCTTCCTGGAAGGGCGTCTGAGCGAGGCGCAACTGGACAATTTTCGTCAGGAAGTCCACGGCAATGGTCTGTCGTCCTACCCTCACCCCTGGCTGATGCCGGATTACTGGCAGTTCCCCACCGTGTCCATGGGCCTGGGACCCATTGCCGCGATCTACCAGGCCCACGTCATGAAGTACCTGACCAGCCGCGGCCTGATGGACAACAGTGGGCGCAAGGTCTGGGCCTTCCTCGGGGATGGCGAGACGGACGAACCGGAGTCCCTCGGCGCCATTGGCAAGGCCGGCCGCGAAGGCCTGGACAACCTGATCTTCGTCATCAACTGCAACCTGCAGCGCCTCGACGGCCCCGTGCGTGGCAACGGCAAGGTGATCCAGGAGCTGGAAGGCATCTTCCGGGGTGCCGGCTGGAACCTGATCAAGGTGATCTGGGGTCGTCACTGGGACGCTCTGCTGGCCGCCGACAAGGACGGCCTGCTGCAGCAGCGCATGGACGAAGTGGTGGATGGCGAATACATCAACTACTGGGGCCGCGGCGGCGCCTATACCCGCGAGCATTTCTTCGGCAAGTCGCCCGAACTGCTGAAGATGGTCGAGCACCTGTCCGACGACGACATCATGAACCTGAACCGTGGCGGCCACGACCCGTTCAAGGTCTATGCCGCGTACGCTCAGGCCATGAAGTCCAATGGCAAGCCCACCGTGATCCTGGCCAAGACGGTCAAGGGCTATGCCTTCGGCGAGAGCGCCGAGGCCAAGAACGCCACGCACTCCGTGAAGAAACTCGACATCGAGGGCCTCAAGCGCTTCCGCGACCGTTTCGGCATTCCCGTGCCGGATGATCAGATCGAAAATGTGCCCTATTACCGTCCGGCCGACGACAGCCTGGAGATGAAATACCTGCGCGCCCGTCGCGCTGCGCTGGGTGGCCCCGTGCCGGCCCGTCGCACCGAGGCGCTGACACTGAAAGTGCCCGCACTCGATGCCTTCGCCGCGCAGATGCAGGGGACCAAGGATCGCGAAATCTCCACCACCATGGCCTTCGTGCGCATTCTGACCTCGCTGTGCAAGGACCCGGAAGTCGGCCAGCGCATCGTGCCGATCGTGCCGGACGAGGCACGCACCTTCGGCATGGAAGGCATGTTCCGCCAGGTCGGCATCTACTCGGCCGTAGGACAATTGTACGAGCCGGTGGATTCCAATCAGGTGATGTACTACCGCGAGGATGTGAAGGGCCAGATGCTGGAAGAGGGCATCACCGAAGCCGGCGCGTTCTCTGCCTGGCTGGCGGCCGCCACGTCGTACAGCGTCAACGACTTCCCGTTGATTCCGTTCTACATCTACTACTCCATGTTCGGCTTCCAGCGCATTGGCGATCTGGCTTGGGCCGCCGGGGATTCGCGCGCTCGCGGCTTCCTGATCGGCGCCACCGCCGGCCGCACCACGCTCAACGGCGAAGGTCTTCAGCATCAGGATGGTCACAGCCACCTGATTGCCTCCACCATTCCCAATTGTGTGACCTATGACCCCACTTACTCCTACGAGCTGGCCGTCATCATCCAGGACGGCATGCGCAGGATGTATCAGGAAAAGGAATCGCTTTACTACTACATCACCACGATGAACGAGAACTACACCCATCCGGACATGCCGGCCGGCTGTGAGGCAGGCATCATCAAGGGCATGTACCTGCTGGAAGACGGGGGAAGCAAGGAGTATAAGGTGCAGGGCAAGGCACTGAGCGATCTGCGCGTCAGACTGCTGGGCAGTGGCACGATTCTGCGTGAAGTGCGCGCCGCCGCGAAGATCCTGCGTGAGGAATACAAGGTGGCCGTCGATGTCTGGAGTGTCACCAGCTTCAACGAGTTGCGCCGCGATGGCTTGTCCGTCTCGCGCTACAACATGCTGCATCCGACAAAGAAGGAGAAACAGACCTATGTGGGCGAGTGTCTCTCCAAGCAGTCCGGTCCGGTGATTGCCGCCACGGATTACATGAAAGTGCATGCCGACCAGATTCGAGAGTTCGTGCCCGATACCTATCGTGTGCTCGGCACCGACGGTTTCGGTCGCAGCGACACGCGCGAGAATCTGCGTCACTTCTTCGAGGTGAACAGCAGCTTCGTCGTGCTTGCCGCACTGACCGAACTCAAGGGTCGCGGTCTCGTGACAGCCGACACCATCGCCAAGGCGATGAAGTCCATGGGCATCGCACAGGACAAGATCGATCCGTTGACCATATAGTCAACACACAACCGACAAGAACATTCAGGAGCATCAATCCGTGCCAGTTGAAAGCATAAAAGTCCCGAATCTGGGCGATTCCAAGGACGTCGAGGTTATAGAACTCCTGGTCAAGCCGGGCCAGAGCGTGAAGGAGAACGACTCCCTCATGGTGCTGGAGAGCGACAAGGCCGCCATGGAGATTCCATCCCCGAAGTCCGGCGTGGTGAAGAGTCTGTCGATCAAGCTGGGCGACCAGGTGTCCGAGGGCGACGAGATCCTGTTGCTGGAAGTCGAGGGTGCTGCCGCAGCGCCCGCCGCCGCCAAGGCCGAGCCTGCCCCGGCACCGGCTGCCGCGCCGGCAGCCCCCGCGCCAGCGCCTGCTGCCGCGCCGGCGCCGGCAGTAGCCGGCAGCGTGGAACCCATCGTCGTGCCGGACATCGGGGGCGACAACGATGTGGAAGTGATCGAAGTCCACGTCAAGGTGGGCGATGTGATCAAGGCCGAACAGTCCCTGATCACCCTGGAATCCGACAAGGCGGCGATGGAAGTTCCCTCGCCCAAGGGCGGTGAAGTCAAGACGCTGAAGCTCAAGGTGGGCGACAAGGTGTCCAAGGGCTCCCTGATTCTGGAATTGGCAGTTGCCGGCGCTGCCGCTGCACCGGCTCCCGTGTCTGCGGCACCCAGTGCACCGGCGCCCGCCGCCGCGCAGCCCGCCGCTGCCGTGGTCAGCGCGCCTGCAGCCGCTCTCGTCAGTGCTCCGGCACCTGCCGCAGCGGCACCGGCTGCTGCCGGCGGAGCCGATGTCTATGCCGGACCGGCCGTGCGCAAGCTGGCCCGCGAGCTGGGTGTCGACCTGACCCAGGTGGCCGGCACCGGTTCACGCGGTCGCATCCAGAAGGAAGATCTGCATGCCTTCGTCAAGGCCCGCATGCAGGCGCCCGCCCCAGTGGCGAGCAGTGCGGGCGGGCCCGGCATCCCTGCCATCGCCGACATCGATTTCAGTCAGTTCGGCAGCGTGGAGCAGGTGCCCTTGAGCAAGCTGCACAAGGTCACTGCGGCCAATATGCAGCGCAACTGGCTCAACGTGCCCCACGTCACGCAGTTCAATGAAGCCGACATCACCGATCTGGAAGCCTTCCGCACCGAACTCAAGGGCGAAGCCGACAAGAAGGGCGTCAAGCTCACCTTCCTGCCTTTCCTGCTGAAGGCCTGTGCCCGCGCCCTGCAGGAGCACAAGCAGTTCAATGTCTCGCTGCATTCATCCGGGGAATATCTGATCCAGAAGCACTACATCCACATCGGTGTGGCCGTGGCCACCGACGCCGGCTTGATGGTGCCGGTGATTCGCGACGTCGACAAGAAGTCGGTCTGGGACCTGGCGCGGGAAGTGGTCGCGCTGAGCGACAAGGCCAAGAATCGTCGTCTGAGCAAGGAAGAGATGCAGGGCGCCTGCTTCACCATCTCCAGCCTTGGTGCACTGGGCGGCACGGGCTTCACGCCCATCGTCAACGCCCCGGAAGTGGCCATCCTTGGCGTGTCGAAGACGCAAACCAAGCCGGTCTACCTCAATGGTCAGTTCGTGCCGCGGCAGATGCTGCCCATCGCACTGTCCTATGATCATCGCGCCGTGAATGGCGTGGACGGCGGCATGTTCGTCACGACGCTGGCGCGTCTGCTGGGCGATATCCGTCTGCTGGCGCTGTAACTGCCACACTCGGTCGACTGCCAAGGTGCCACTTCGCATCGTGGCAGTCGGTCAGAGTGACTCCCGCGAGCCTCACCCGCGTCGCTGACGCTCACTCCGCAAAGAACACCTGGCGCGTGCCTGCGCTGGCCACCCCGATCCGACACCCGTAGGCCTCGCTCAGAATGGCCGGCGTGAGGATTTCCTGCGCGCTTCCCAGCAGCGGCTCGCCCTGCGGATGCAACAGCAGGATGCGGGTGCAGAAGCGTGCCGCGAGATTGATGTCATGCGTGGCCATGCAAACAGCCGCGCCCTGTGTCGGCAGCCGCGCACACAGCAGCTGCAGGGTGCTGACCTGAAAGGCGATATCCAGATGATTGCCCGGCTCATCGAGCAGATACAGCAGTGGTTGCTGGGCCAGCAGCATTGCCAGGGCCAGGCGCTGGCGTTCGCCGCCGGAGAGACTGACGACCTCGCGCTGTGCCATGGCCTGCAGGCCGACATCCTCCAGCGCCGCGAGCGCCAGAGCGTGGTCCTGCGCTCCTTCCCACTGCCAGTCCGGCAGATGCGGGTGGCGGCCCAGCAGCACGGTTTCCTCCACGCTCGCGGGCATCTCGTCGCTGCTGCTCTGGAACAGCATGCCCACCCGCGTGGCGAGCGCCTTTCTGGACCAGGCATTCAGGGACTGCCCCTGCAACAGAATCTCGCCGCCATGGGCCGGGCGCAGACGCGCCAGCGTGTGCAGCAAGGTGGTCTTGCCGGTGCCGTTCTGGCCGAGCACGCCCAGGCATTCTCCGGCCTGCAGCTGCAGGCTCAGCGACTCGCACAACACGCGACCGGCGACCTCAAGGCGCAGCGCACGCGTTTCCAGCAGCAGGGGAGAAGCGTTCATCGTCTCACTCCCGCCCACTGCGCGTGCGCCGCAGGATCAGCAGGAAGACCGGCACGCCGATGATGGCGGTGACGACACCCACCGGCAATTGCAACGGGGCCACGATACTGCGCGCCAGACTGTCGGCCAGCATCAGGAAGCTGCCGCCCAGCAGCACCGCGGCGGGAATCAGCAGGCGATGATCGCGGGCACCGAGCAGACGCAGCATGTGCGGAATCACCAGACCGACGAAGCCGATGGAGCCGGCGATGGTGACCGCGCAGGCGGTCAGCACCGAGGTGCACACATACAGCTGCAGCTTCAGCCGTGACACCTCGACACCCAGCGCTGCGGCCTGCAAATCGCCCCGTGCCAGCACATTCAGCGCGCGGGCCTGCCACAGCATCAGGCTCAGCCCGCCCAGCAGGATGCTCGCACTGATCCAGCCCACCCGGCTCTGACTCAGATCGCCCATCAGCCAGAAAAGCATGCTGTAGACGCTGTTGTTGGCGCTGGTGGTGAGCAGGATGTTGATGAGCGCGCCCCAGCCGGCCGACACCACCACACCCGTGAGCAACAGGCGCGTGGACGACCACGTCGAATCGCCTCGTGCCAGGCCGAACACAATGAGAATCGAGAGCAGGGCGCCGGCAAAGGCGGCATTGGAAATCCACACGGCGCTGGCCCCCAGCAGGATGGCCGCCAGGGCCGCCACGGCCGCACCGCCAGAGATGCCCAGAATGTAGGGGTCGGCCAAGGGGTTGCGCAGCAGCACCTGCATCAGCACGCCCGACAGGGCCAGCAGGGCGCCGGTGACGAAGCCCGCGAGGCTGCGGGGAATGCGCAGCTCGAACAGGATCTGCTGCTGCAAGCCCGGTTCCTGACCGAAAAGTTGGGAAAGCACTGTGCTGATGCCCAGGTTCGCGCTGCCGCTGCTGAAAGACACCAGAAAGCTGAACGCGGTCAGGAGCAGCAGGGCAGACAACAGGACGAGCGGGTGACGCTGGCGCACGAGAGTCCCTTCTAGTTCACGGCGAATTGAGTGGCCTGGCCTGCCACCACATACCAGCTGACCACCAGGCCGTTGAGCAGCGCCCCCGGCAACCAGGAGCCCGTGCGGCGCCAGGTGAAGGTGCTCAGCACGGCTACCATGGCGAGCAGGGGCACGAACTGCATCATCACGATGGTGTTCAGCGCTTCGGCCGGCGTGAGCAGGAAGCCAGTGAGGAAGAGACTGCCGTACTGCAGCAGCAGGAACAGCAGGAAGCCGCCCATCAGGGCGAACAGGTTGCCGGCATACTGCCGCAGCACGCTGTCACCGGCCACGCTCAGGCCGGTGTGCAGCGCCCGCAATGCCAGGGCAAAGAACAGCGTGAAGGGCAGCAGATACGCCAGCATGATCTGAAACTGGGTGAGACTCAGCAGCTTGAAGCCGACGAACCAGAAGCGGAAATCCACCTGGAACAGGAAGTCGGCCAGCAGCAGCGAGGCATAGCCGATACCCGTGGTGGCGAGCACCAGCAGGGCGGTGGAAACGAGCGGTGGGAGCCGGCTTGCCGGCGAACCCCCGGGCGCGGCTCGGAACACCCGCCCCAGCGCCGTGAAGATCAGTCCGTTCATCACGCCCCAGAACACCACCTGATTGCTGATGCTCTGCGGCAGCAGGGCCCAGGTGCCCAGCAGCTGCCCGCCCCAGCGCATGAAGGGGTAGTAGCTCAGCACGGGAATGGCAGCACTCAGCGTGGCCAGCAGCCACCAGCGCTTGTCGCGAGCGCTTGTGCCGAACTGGGCAGGCGCGGCCCGCAGTGCGGCGAAGGGCGCGCAGTTCAGCAGCACGGCGAAACTCCCGCACAGCAGCACCACGAAGCCTATCAAGGCCGTGAGGGTGCCGAGCTCCTTCCAGAACCAGATCTGGTCCGACGCCGGGCGCGGTGTGCCGCCTTCCAGGGTCTGGGCGAACCAGTCCAGGGCGTGGCCGATGGCCGCATGGGAAATATGGTCCCCGGGATGGGTGACGGGTGGCGAATGCAGCACGCGGGCCGTGCCCGCCGCGATGTCGCCGTAGACGCGGCCCGTGGCGACGGCACTGCTGGTGCCGAACAGCGCCTGCAGAGCCGCGCTGTTGCCCACCTCGCTGCCGCGCGGTACCTGCCACATGGAGGCGGCGAACTCGTCGAACTGCGAGAACACCACGGCGACATTGCGCGGCCACTGCGGAGTGCCTGGAGCCGAACGGCCGCCGCCCACACTGGAGCCCTCCAGCACCATGGCACGGTAGTCGTCCGGGTGCGCTGCTGCCGCCGCGAGAATCGTCCAGCCCCCCATGGAGTGCCCTTCCAGGCCGATGTTGTCCTTGTCGACGATGTCCAGACTGCGCAGATACTGCAGCGCCGCGGGGCCGCCGAAGCCGGCGGCGAAGGCCGGCGCGTCGGAGTAGCCGTGACCGGCCTGGTCCAGCGCCAGCACGACATAGCCACGGCGCGCGAACTCGATGGCGAAGCCGGACTGCACTTCCCGGGAGTTGATGTAGCCGTGCACTGCCAGGATGCCGGGCGCCGGGGTCGCCGCCGTGGCATTGGGGGGAATGTACAGGTAGGCGCTGAGGGTGCGGCCGTCGGCACCCGTGAAGCGCAGGTCCTCGATGCGGACGTCGCCGCTGGTCTGGATCAGGTGGGCCAGCACAGAGCCGGCCAGAATCAGGGCCCAGCCCAGGCCGAAGAGGCGCCAGTCGCGAGTCATGGTCTTG